>JAJPYU010000048.1 GCA_021204765.1 Clostridiales bacterium | reverse complement strand
TCGCCAAGCACTATACGCTCCATAGTATTCTCCTGTCCCCCTGCATCTCTGTCCGTGTCCGGTGCAATCCGTGTGTCCTACTGCCCCCCCGCATGTACCGGGCGTTTCCGGCAAAAACAAATCCATCATCTTATCATCACCTTTCTGGTGGCAAGGACAGCCCTCTTCATTATCGCATACTCCTCTTCCAGATCCAGATATTTCGGAATAGCTTCCCCTACCCTGTCCATATCCAGGTTCAGTCTCTTTTTCTGTCTTTCGTCACTGACAAACCCTACGCCCCAGATCACGGAATTATAGTGCTTATCCCCCTGGCAGCCCGAGATATACACTGCCGTCAGATGGCACATTTCCCTGTAGAGGATCCACTCGGAGAACTCATCTGTTCTGTCAAGGCACAGCTCATGTATCGCCTGCAGCACCTGCTTTCTCACTCTCCTGCGGGCAAACTGTGAATCCAGGTTCTCTGCCGCCATCTTAAGATTCAGAAAACAGCGGACAAAATTGTCCGCGTATCCGATCTTCGGGTGCGGCGTGTAACGGATCTCGAAGAGCTTCTTCATCTGGGCCACCAGCTTTGCGTCGTCCCCGTCTGCCGGCATCGCATCCAGGACGGCTTTTCTCTTTACCGGATCAGGCTCGTTATAATATTCCTCATACATGGCACGTCCTCCTGTAATTTGGTATATTTACGATTAACTCGCAAAAATCGTATCCATTCCCAAACAATTCTTTAAATTTCCAGAAAGAAAATTCAAAATACACTTATGCTATACGATTTTATACCAATAATTTTTTGCAGACTATCGGAATCTTGACCTGATCAAAAAATAGAATGGGTTATTTTTGTAATATTGCAATTTTAGACAATTGTGTTTCAGAAACAACAATATTTCTATGAAAATCTTGATATTCTAAAAATGTTTCATCTCAGTTATAATACTGATTCTCCCGCTCCTTAAGCGCATACGCGATATTGATGGCGTGATCAGAGCAGCGCTCCAGGTCTGTGACGATATCCGAGAAAATGACTCCGCAGAGCGCATTGCACTCGGAGCGCATGAGCCTGTCTATATGGCTGTCTATGAGCATCTTCTGGCAATCATCCACCCGGGACTCCAGCTCCTCCAGTTTTTCCAGCCTCTCGTAATCCTCGGTGGCAAATATCTCAAGAGACAGCCGCACCGCCTCCATGGCAGTCTCGGCCATGCCCTTAAGCTCCTCCGCAGCCGCATCAGAGAGAGTTAATCCCTTGCGGTTTAACTCTTCCGAGTAACCCACTATATTCATAGCGTGCTCCGAAAGCCTGTCCATATCCGTGACAGCTATAGTCATCATGGAGATGCGTCTCATGTGAGCCTTAGACAGATCAAAACGCCGCAGTGCCGCCATACGGTCTGAAATGGAAGCGTTCAAAATGCCTACGGTCTCCTCCCGCTCCCGGACGGTCTCCGCCAGCTTCTCATCATATGTAAAGAAACACCTCAGGGCGTCCGCCAGATTATCCGCCGCGATGCTGCCCATGCGTGTGATCTCCAGCTGGGCCTGCCGCAGCACTGCGATGGTAGGCATCTCAGTGGTACTGGTCATATACATCAGGGAACGATCCTCCTCCACCCTGGACTCGCCGGGCTTTACGGGGATGATCCTGTAAGTCAGGGCAATTATCTGCTTCGTGAAGAACATCTCGATCACCACCGCTATGATGGCGAAGATGGTGTGGGTATTGGCTATCTGTCTGCCTATATCGTTTGGCGACAGGGACTGTATGAAAGTCAGTATCTGCGGGAAAATATTTATCAGGGCTATGATGATCCCTGCCCTTATACTGTTAAAGAGCAGGTTCAAAATGGCGGAACGCTTCCCGTTTCTGTTAGCGGTAAGGCTCGCCAAAAGGTTCGGCGTCACGGAGCCTATGGCCGCGCCGATAATGAGGTAGACCGCCATGTTGTAAGTCAGGAGTCCCTGGAGGGCGAAAGCCTGAAAAATAACCGTGGATGAGGACGAGCTCTGCAGGAGCGCGGTGAAAGCGATACCGAAAAGAAAAGCCAGCGCCGGATTGTTGAGAGCTGTCATGAAGCTTACAAATGCGGGGGTCTGAGAAAGCGGCTCTATAGCCTGCTTCATTATGGTGATACCCTCGAAAAGCATACCGAATCCAAGGATGATGGATCCGATATGTTTCCAGAATCTTTTCTTTATAAAGAGATACATCACCGCACCGATAAAGAGCAGCAGCGGTGTGTAAGTACTGAGGTTAAATGCCGTGATCTGGGCAGTGATGGTGGTGCCGATATTGGCACCCATGATGACACCTATGGCCTGGGTCAGATTCATCATCCCGGTATTGACGAATCCGATGACCATGACGTCCGTGGCCGATGAGCTCTGGATGAGCATGGTCATGCCGAGACCCACAAAGATAGCGATAAACTTATTCTTTGTGGCCTTCTCCAGTATGGTCTGGAGATTGTCGCCGCAGGCATTTCGCAGTCCCGCCGACATGATAGTCATGCCGAAGAGGAAGAGCCCCACGCCTCCCAACAGTGCAAACAGCCCACCAATAGTCACGTCTTGTCTACCATAAGGCCTTCAGGCCTGTCCTTTCACAGTTGCTATATCTATCATGGTCATCTCATCCTGTTCAGTCTCCAGGGAGAGGGCCAGGGCGTTGGCCGTATCCATGGAGGTCAGGACGTGGACGCCGGTCTCTATGGCATTTCTCCGGATCAGGAATCCATCCCTGCTCTTATCCCGGCCCTGGGTGGGTGTGTCAATTACCAGATCTATTTTGTGTCCCAGTATCAGATCCAGGACATTGGGGGATTCCTGGGAGAGCTTGTTGACCCTCAGGGCGTTGACTCCATGATCCTGCAGATACTTTGCCGTGCTCCTGGTGGCGTAAATACGATAACCCAATTTTTCAAAACGCTTAGCCACTCCCACGGCCTCCGGCTTGTCCTTGTCATTTACGGTGATGATCATCTGCCTGAATTTCGGCAGCTCTATGCCCGCGCCCAGGAAGGCTTTGTACAAAGCCTCGTTAAAGGTCTTCGCTATCCCAAGGCATTCTCCGGTGGACTTCATCTCAGGACCCAGGGTGATCTCAGCTCCCCGCAGCTTCTCAAAGGAAAATACCGGCATCTTGATGGCCACATAATCCGCCTCGGGGGCTATATCCTCAGTAAAGCCCATGCCCCGCAGGGTCTCGCCTAAGATGACCCTAGTCGCCAAATCCACTATGGGTATGCCTGTGACTTTGCTGATATAGGGAACCGTCCTGGAAGACCTGGGATTCACCTCTATGACGAAGACCCCCTCCTCCATAACTATGAACTGGATATTTATAAGTCCCACCACGTGGAGGGCCTTAGAGAGCTTCTTGGTGTAATCCACTATGATCTCCTTGGCCTCATCAGAGATAGTCGGCGCCGGGTACACGGAGATACTGTCCCCGGAGTGGACTCCGGTGCGCTCGATATGCTCCATGATGCCGGGGATAAGGATGTCCTTTCCGTCGCAGACGGCGTCCACCTCTATCTCCTTTCCCATGAGATACTTGTCTATGAGGATGGGGTGATCCTGGGCTACCTTGTTGATGTTATCTATGAACTCCACCATCTCGCTGTCGTTGAAAGCTATATGCATGCCCTGTCCGCCCAGCACGTAGGAAGGCCGCACCAGCACCGGGTATCCCAGCCTGTTCGCCACTTCCACGGCCTCTTCGGAGGTGAATACCGTGCCTCCGGCTGCCCTGGGAATATGGGTCTTTGCCAGTATCCGGTCGAAGAGCTCCCTATCCTCAGCCGCATCCATATCCTCGGCCTTCGTTCCCAGAATGGGCACACCCATCTTCATCAGGTGTTCGGTCAGGTTGATGGCTGTCTGCCCGCCGAACTGGACCACGGCCCCATCGGGATTCTCCAGGCGGACCACATTCTCCACATCCTCGGGAGTCAGGGGCTCGAAGTAGAGCTTGTCCGCAATATCGAAGTCGGTAGAGACGGTCTCAGGATTATTATTTATGATTATTGTCTCATATCCCGCCCGGGCAAAAGCCCAGGTGCAGTGGACTGAGCAGAAATCGAACTCGATTCCCTGGCCTATGCGGATAGGGCCGGAGCCCAGGACCAGTATCTTCTTCTTATCCGACCTGGGATCAGCCTCATTCTCCCCGTCAAAGCAGGAATAATAGTAGGGCGTGGCCGCCGCGAACTCTGCGGCGCAGGTATCCACCATCTTAAATGAGGCGACGATGCCGTTCTCGTAGCGCATGGCCTTTACATAATCCCTGCTCTTGCCGGTAAGCTCCGCGATAAGCTCGTCCGGGAACTCGATGCGCTTGGCCTCCTTTAAAAGCTCCACAGTCAGGGGCTCGCTGATAAGCCGCCTCTCCATCTCCACTATGATGCCTATCTTGTCTATAAACCACTTGTCTATTTTCGTGATGTCGTGGATGATGTCGTAGGACATCCCCCTGTGGCAGGCCTCGGCGATGACCCATATGCGGCGGTCGTCCACGTTTTTCAGCTTATCCACCAGCTCCTCGTAGGAGAGGGCTCTGTATTCCTGGGTATGGAGGCTCATGACATGCTGTTCCAGGGACCGGATGGCCTTCATCAGGGTCCCTTCGAAATTCGTGCATATGCTCATGACCTCTCCGGTTGCCTTCATCTGGGTGGTAAGGGTCCGCTTGGCTGTGATGAACTTATCAAAAGGCAAGCGGGGGATCTTCACCACGCAGTAGTCCAGCATGGGCTCGAAGCTGGCGTAAGTCTTTTTGGTGACCGCATTCTTTATCTCGTCCAAGGTAAAGCCCAGGGCAATCTTTGCCGCCACCTTGGCTATGGGATAGCCGGTGGCCTTGGAGGCCAGGGCCGAGCTGCGGCTGACCCGGGGATTTACCTCTATGACACAGTACTCAAAGCTCTCGGGATTTAAGGCAAACTGTACGTTGCAGCCCCCGGTGATCTTCAGCTCATTTATGATATTTAAGGCGGAGGTGCGGAGCATCTGGTACTCCTTATCCCCCAGGGTCTGGGAGGGGGCCACCACTATGGAATCTCCGGTATGGACACCCACCGGGTCGATATTTTCCATGTTGCAGACGGTGATGCAGTTGCCCATGGCATCCCGCATGACCTCGTACTCTATCTCCTTCCAGCCGGCTATGCAGCGCTCCACCAGGACCTCATGTACGCGGCTTAAGCGCAGGCCGTTTGCCAGGATCTCCCGCAGCTGATCCTCGTTCTCGGCTATTCCGCCGCCGCTGCCGCCTAACGTAAATGCAGGACGCAGCACCACCGGGTATCCGATAGTATTGGTAAATGCGATCCCCTCCTCTATGGAGTGGACCACCTCCGAGGGAGCAGAGGGCTCACCGATCTTATCCATGGTGTCCTTAAAGGCCTGACGGTCCTCAGCCCTGAAAATGGTCTCCGAGGTGGTACCTATAAGGCGTATTCCGTTTTCTTTAAGGAAACCCGACTCCTCCAGCTCCATGCCCAGATTTAATCCGGCCTGGCCGCCCAGGGTGGGAAGTATGCTGTCGGGATGCTCCTTTAAGAGGATCTTCTTTAAGACTTCCACGGTCAGGGGCTCGATGTAGACCTCATCCGCGATCTGTTTGTCAGTCATGATGGTGGCCGGGTTGGAATTTACCAGGCAGACCTCTATGCCTTCTTCTTTCAGGGAACGGCAGGCCTGGGTGCCGGCGTAGTCGAACTCCGCGGCCTGTCCTATGACGATGGGTCCGGAGCCGATGACCATTACTTTTTTGATATCAGGATTTTTAGGCATGGCATTTCCCTCCCATCATTTCCAGGAACATGTCGAAGAGATGCCCTGAGTCCTGCGGCCCCGGGCTCGCCTCCGGATGAAACTGTACAGTGTAAATATTTTTTCCTGTGTATTTCAGTCCCTCATTGGTGCCGTCATTGACGTTCACAAAGGAGGGCACAGCGACATCGGGGCTTAAGTGCTCCGTATCCACCACATAGCCGTGGTTCTGGGCGGAGATGTAGACCCGGCCGGTATCCAGGTCCTTCACCGGATGGTTGCCTCCCCGGTGGCCGTATTTCAGCTTGTGGGTGTCGCCGCCGGCGGCCAGGGCCATGAGCTGGTGCCCCAGACAAATGGCGAAGATGGGCACATCCGACTCATACAGCTTTCTCACTTCATCTATAATAATCCCGCAGTCCTTGGGATACACGGGGACCTTGGAGAGCATGATGCCGTAGGGATGCGAAGCGAGTATCACCTCAGCCGTAGTACGGGCCGGATAGACCGTGACCTCGCAGCCCCTCTTATTTAAGCAGCGGGCGATATTTCTCTTGGCCCCCACATCCAGGAGGGCTACCTTATAGCCCTCTCCGGGGAGGACGTACTTTTCCTTACAGGTAACTTTATCTACCACATTCCCGGTAGTGTAAGCCCTGAGCTTCGGCATTACCACGTCCAGATCGTAATGCTCATCGGTGGTGATCATGCCGTTCATGGTGCCCTTTTCCCTGAGGATCTTCGTCAGGGCTCTGGTGTCTATTCCGCAGATGCCGGGGATATCATACTTTTTAAGGAAATCCTGTATGGTCCCCTCGCAGCGGAAATTGCTGGGCATGCGGGAGAGCTCCCTGACGATGTAGCCGTCAGGCCAGGGCCGCTCCGACTCCATGTCCGGGGTGATGCCGTAATTGCCGATAAGGGGATAGGTCATGACCACGGCCTGTCCTGCGTAGGACGGGTCGGTCAGGACCTCCAGGTATCCGGTCATGGATGTGTTAAAGACAATCTCGCTGACGACCTCCCGGGTGGAGCCGATGCTCGTGCCGGTAAAGACCGTGCCGTCCTCCAATATCAGAAAAGCGCGCATAAAAATATTCCTTTCTTTCGCGATATACGGATTGCTCCGCGCTTCGCGCTCTCTCAATCCTACGTCCCTTCGGAATCCGCGGGGCCCCTTCCCCGCTTCTTCCTCATGTCCGTTAGGTCATTAATTGAGAATACATATCCATGCAAGCATGGAATGTATTCTCAATTATGACACTCTATCGCTCATATCACTCTAACTTAGTCTTGCCTCCCATATACGGTTGTAAGACTTTAGGTATACTTACTGTTCCGTCTTCATTTAAATTGTTCTCCAGGAACGCGATGAGCATCCGTGGCGGCGCAACGACCGTGTTATTCAGGGTATGGGCGAAGTATTTGTTCCCGTCGGCGTCCTTGACGCGGATCTGAAGACGCCGGGCCTGGGCGTCGCCCAGGTTGGAGCAGCTGCCCACCTCGAAGTACTTCTGCTGTCTGGGAGACCAGGCCTCCACATCCAGGGACTTGACCTTAAGGTCAGCCAGGTCTCCGGAGCAGCACTCCAGGGTGCGCACCGGGATGTCCATGCTGCGGAAGAGCTCCACGGTGTAATTCCAGAGCCTGTCATACCACATGGGAGACTCCTCAGGCCGGCAGACCACTATCATCTCCTGCTTCTCGAACTGGTGGATGCGGTAGACGCCCCTCTCCTCTATGCCGTGGGCTCCCTTCTCCTTCCTGAAGCAGGGGGAGTAGCTGGTGAGGGTCTTCGGCAGCTCGTCCTCCTCCAGAAGCTCGCCGATGAAGCGTCCTATCATAGAGTGCTCTGAGGTGCCGATGAGGTAGAGGTCCTCTCCCTCTATCTTGTACATCATAGCGTCCATCTCGTCGAAGCTCATGACACCGGTGACCACATTGCTGCGGATCATGAAAGGCGGTATGCAGTAGGTAAAGCCCTTGTCTATCATGAAATCCCTGGCGTAGGCCGTCACTGCGGAGTGGAGTCTCGCTATATCTCCCTGGAGGTAGTAGAAGCCGTTTCCGGCCACCTTCCTGGCCGCATCCAGGTCTATGCCGTTAAACCTCTCCATTATCTCAGTGTGATAGGGGATCTCGAAATCAGGCACCACCGGCTCGCCGAAGCGCTCCAGCTCCACGTTCTCGCTGTCGTCCTTCCCGATGGGAACTGAGGGGTCGATGATATTGGGGATGACCATCATGATCTCCTTTACCTTTGCGGCCAGCTCAGTTTCCTGTCCTTCCAGCTCGGTAAGGCGGGCGGCATTCTTCGCCACCTGCTCCTTTAAGGCCATGGCCTCCTCACGCTTTCCCTGTCCCATGAGGACTCCGATCTGCTTTGATATAACATTTCTCTGTCTTCTCAGCTCATCAGCTTCCTGCTGTGCGGCCCTGGACTGAGCGTCCAGCTCTATGACCTGATCCACCAGGGGAAGCTTGTGGTCCTGGAACTTATTCTTTATATTCTGCTTTACGATGTCGGGATGCTCCCTCAAAAATTTAATGTCTATCATAATCTCACCTCTTTACATATTTTAGCATACGGATTGCTCCGCGCTTCGCGCTCTCACAATCCTCCGCAAATTCGGAATCCATGGGGCCCCTATAATTCCCCATTCCTTCCTCATTTCCGGGCGTGCCACTAAGTTATTCATTCATTGTCATGCCAGCATGACATGAATTCTAACTTGTGGCACTTATGCCAAAGGATATTTCTCTGTCAACTCGGCAACTATGGCTCTGGCCTTCGGCACTCCATCCTCGCCTTCCTTTATGACGGTGGCGATGGCTTCGGCTATTCTGTCCATATCCTCAGTATTCATACCCCTTGAAGTCACAGCCGGGGTGCCGAGACGGATACCGCTGGTGACGAAGGGGGACTTTGGATCATTGGGGATAGTGTTTTTATTTGCAGTGATGTGAGCCTCATCCAGGAGCTTCTCCACAGCCTTGCCGGTGAGATCATAGGGCGTTAAGTCCACCAGCATCAGATGATTGTCCGTGCCGCCGGAGACTATTTTGATCTCTCTGGCCTGCAGCCCCCTGCAAAGAGCCTGGGCATTGTCTATGATGTGTTGCTGGTATATCTTAAACTCGGGGCTTAAGGCCTCCTTAAAGCACACTGCCTTGGCCGCTATGACATGCATCAGCGGCCCGCCCTGGGTGCCGGGGAAGACAGCCTTGTTGAAATTGAAATTATTCTTCTCCATGGACTCCTTTGAGCAGAGTATCATACCTCCCCTGGGCCCCCTTAAGGTCTTGTGGGTGGTGGTGGTCACCACGTCGGCGTAATGCATGGGATTGGGATGCAGTCCTGCCGCTATGAGTCCGGCGATGTGGGCCATATCCACCATGAGATAGGCACCGCATTTGTCGCATATCTCCCTGAACCTGGGGAAATCTATAGTCCTGGCATAGGCGCTGGCACCGGCGATAATCATCTTCGGCTTACACTCCATGGCTATGCGCTCCACCTCATCATAGTCGATAAAGCCCTCGTCATTTACCCCATAAGGTACGACATGGAAATATGCGCCGGAGAAATTCACCGGTGAGCCATGGGATAAGTGTCCGCCGTGATCCAGGCTCATTCCCATGATAGTGTCACCGGGAGTGAGCAGGGCAAACTGCACTGCCAGATTCGCCTGGGCCCCGGAGTGAGGCTGGACATTGACATACTCGGCGTCAAAGAGCTCTTTGGCCCGCTCACGAGCCAGATCCTCCACTATATCCACGCACTGGCATCCGCCGTAATATCTCTTCGCGGGATAGCCTTCTGCGTACTTATTGGTCATGACGCTGCCCTGGGCTGCCCGTACTGCGGGGCTTGCCCAGTTCTCAGAGGCTATGAGCTCTATATGGTCATTCTGCCTCCCAAGCTCGGCGTCTATCGCTGCTGCTACTTCCGGATCCACGGGACGGATCACATCTGAAACTTTCATTTTCTTTCCTCCATGCTTTTTTTCTGGCCCAGTTTTTTATAGCTTACCTGACATTACCCTTTTATACTATACGGCCGCCTGTCTGGATTTTGACATTTGTGCCGATTGCTTCCTACTGTACTATGGCTGCTGCTATCTTCTTCATAAGCTCCGGGATCTTTATCTCCTGAGGGCAGACCTGCTCACAGCTCCTGCAGCCGATACAGGCTCCGGCTCCCTTCTCACCCACATTTTCACCGAAGATCCACTCGGGGATCGTGATCTCCCTGCCGGTTAAAGCGTTGTCATTGTATACCTCTATCATTCCCGGTATGTCCAGTCCCTTAGGACAGTAGGAGGTGCAGTAGCGGCAGGCAGTGCAGGGTACTGTCTTGTCGGACTTCATATCCTCAGCGATTTCCATCAGAGCTCCCCATTCGGTATCAGTCAGGGGGCTTTCCTTCGTAAATATCTCCACATTTGCCCGAATCTGCTCCATGTCGGACATGCCGGAGAGCGTCACGCCCACGCCGGGAATGGTCTGTATAAATCTGAAACCCCAGCCAGGCACTGACTCGTCAGGACGCAGGATGGAAAGCTTCTGACTGTATTTTTCGGGCAGCACAGCCAGCCTGCCTCCCCTCAGGGGCTCCATGACCCAGATGGGAATGTTGTACTCTGTTAAGAGCTCCACTTTTCTCTTAGCCTCCTGGTAATCGTAATCCATCCAGTTAAGCTGAATCTGGCAGAACTCCATGTCTTTCCCATATGCCCCGAGGAAACGCTTCGTGATATCATAATCGCCGTGAACTGAAAATCCCAGATGTCTGATGCGGCCGTTTTTCTTCTGCTCAGTCAAATATGAGTAAAGGCCGTTCTCCTCATCATTTAAATAGGGGTCGATATTTACTGAATTCACATTGTGGAAAAGATAGAAATCAAAATAGTCCACCTGGCATTTCTCCAGCTGCCGTTCAAAGATCTCCCGGCCGTTGGGAATGTTTGTCGGGTCATATCCCGGGAACTTCGTCGCCAGATAAAAACTCTCCCGGGGATATTTCTTCAAAATCCTGCCCATGGCTGTCTCGGACTGACTGTCGTGATAGCCCCAGGCCGTGTCGTAATAATTGATGCCATGCTCCATGGCATATGCCACCATCTCGGAGACGGCCGTCTCGTCAATCTGACCGGCATTCCCGTCGATCACAGGCAGCCTCATTGTCCCCAGTCCAAGGGCGGATAATCTGATGCCCTGAAAATCTTTGTAGATCATAAGCCATTTCTCCTATATTAATCCCGCTTTACAATTATTCCGCCCCGCCGCGGATGATGATAGTCCCGTCATCATCCATCCCGCAGCTGACCCAGGCAGCGTCTGTATTGTCGCCCAGATTGCCGTCCTCATCGGCGTACCAGAAACAGGCTCCGTCCGTAAGAGTATAATTCCCATAGGCGGTCTCAATCTCCTGAACCAGGTCATCCAGGTCAGCGACGGTGGCATCACCCTCGTCACAGGTCCACTGATAGCTCTCAACTTCAGTCTCACCATCGAAGACTACTGTCCCCAGGTAATCTCCCACCTGTCTGGTGTACTCCACCCCGGTCTCATAGAAATCAGCGCCCAGGTAGAAGTAATCTCCATAGCTGTCATCATACTCATCGGTATTCTCATATACCGTGTTCCCCAGGCAGGCGGTAAATGCATCTACCTCAAGTGCTGTGGATGAGGGATCCACCACACCGTTTCTCACTGACACGGCATGCTTTACTGCGGAAACCAGGACTATGGCCGCAATGGCCGCAAAAAAAATGATTGGCGGTATCAACTGGCGACGGACATTTCTCTCGTGTGCCTCCATCATCCGTTCTTCATGACTCTGCTCCGCCGACGGCTTTTTCATGAAACTTAAGTCCCTCTCTGTAAAATATTAACTCTCCCCACGCCCGCAGCAGGATGCGCAGCGTGGAAACATACTTAAACCTAAATCATAATATCATTATTAGCTATATAAGTCAAAAGAAAAAGGGCGGCAAATCTGCCGCCCCGAATCGCTTATGCTGCCTTATATTTGTCCAGCACCTGTTCAAACCCGCTGTTCATCCCCCAGTAGGATCTCTCTATAAAACACATCT
>JAJPYU010000170.1 GCA_021204765.1 Clostridiales bacterium | reverse complement strand
TTCGCTCGTGCAAGCACGGCTCAGCATGTCCACAGTCCGGGACTTTTATAGTAAATGATTTTCCGCCCTTGCCGTATAGTCCCTTTCCAGCATCCTCACATGAGACAGGAAATCTTCATCAGTAAAATATTTTGCATGTTTCGGGCACTTCCTGATGCACGCCTGACACTTAATGCAGACTCCCGTGCACTGCATGTTCTCATCTATACTTCCCATCGGGCAGACCCCAGCACAAATACCGCAATGGTCGCACCTTTCAAAATCAGTTTCCGGCTTCGCTTTAAGAAACCTCGCCGGTGTACCATCCTCTTTACGCGGAGTGTAATACGGGGGAATATCTTCCTCGCTGACCGGCCCAAGGGGGATAAAACCGAACCCGGACTGCAGTTTTCCGGCTGTATTTTCAGCAAATTCTCTGATCTCTTTCAGATCATCCTTATCCGGTCTCCCGGCTGCCAGGGCATCGGAAAATGCGTGTCTGCTGACGACAGCCGCTTCACCTGCAACCCTGAATCCTGCCTGTTCTAAAATCATATGAAGCTCCGCCAACGCCCCGCCATAGCTGCGGTTCCCATATACCGCCACAGGGATCGCCGGTGTACCCTCAGCGGAAAAACAGCGCCTGTAATCCGGCATGATCTTGTTCGGCAGACGTCCGGCATAAACCGGAGATCCTAATACAACCAGATCATTTACGCCAAAATGGTACATTTTTTCTCTGGCAGCAGGCAGGGTGAAATCTATCCCCTTAAATGACAGTCCGAGATAATCTCCCAGGTATCCTGCCAGTGCTTCAACAATTCTCTTCGTTCCTCCTGTGGGACTGAAATATACCGCCCATAAATGCTGTATGTTCATATGAATCTCCTTTTGCCCCTTTTTATTGAAAGCACAATTATATGTAACAAAATACCCGCTCATTTGTCCTGATTCTGCAGTACGCACTCCTTCTTCGCGCAGTCCGCAAACTTTCTGTGGCCCTCCTCGGAGAAATGCACCCCGTCAAAAAGCAGCGGGATATCCCAGTCCCCGGCACAGGTGAAGTCTATGCCAAGCCGACCAGCCGCTTTCCTGTAAAAATCATCCATCTTCTCCGACTCACGGCACAGCTCATCTGTCTCCACCCACATTCCTCTTTTCAGATGCACAGGGGAAATAAGCCTCAGCCTGACCGATCCGTCTGTTATCTCATCACAGGCCAGAAGTTTTCTCAAAAACCGTTCCATCCGTTCTGACACTGACTGAGCGTTCATAGAAGGATTATGAAGCAGGTCATTGGTGCCCAGCATGATCCACAGCCACACCGGAGCCTCCTCATCCTTCCACTGCGTCAGGCGGTTTGTAACCCACTCGATTTCCGGGAGAAAATACGGGATACACCTGCCGTTTTTTCCATAATTAAGCACAGTCAGGTCAGTCTCCCGGTTCAGTATCTCCGGCCAGCGCTTATCCTCCTCATAGCGGCCCCCGAAAAAGGATCTGGAATCGTAACCATATGTATTTGAATCCCCGTAACAAATAATCGTGCCTGTCATATTAGCCCCCTGTATGAGATCTGATTCAACCCTCAATCACAGAATAGTATTCGGCTCCAGAAACTCCTCGATGGCAAAAGCGGCTATTACAGCACCCGCCGCCAGCAGGAGAAAATCACGGAACAACTTCTTCGCATTGCTTTTCATAAATCAAAACTCCCTTTTTCTTTCATTCGAACTCGCTAAATCAAAAGTTGTTCTATACACTTTTGTATTGGTGATTTGGTTCCGTTTGGTTTTATTTGGTTTCAAGTGTCCATAACATCTGGTCTGTACGGACAGATGTTATCATTTTGTTATCACGAATATGTTATCAACTTTACTTGTCCCGGTAATGTGATCCGCACTGCCATATCTCAAGACATCCATCCTTGATTCGAAATACAATACGGTTCTTGCTGTCTATATGCACACTCCAGAATCCCGCCAAATCGCCTGACAAAGCCTCTGGCTTTCCTGTACAACGATAGACATTGCGGTCGATATCCGTAAGAAGCTTGTTAATCTTTCTCAGTGTCTTTTTATCCTGGCTCTGCCAATACAGATAATCTTCCCAGGCACTGTCTTCCCATATTTTTCTCACGCAGTCACTCCTCTATCAGCTCATGCTCTTTTAACGTGCTTCTGCCTGCTGCCACATCCGCAATAGCCTGACGGAGACGATTCATATTCTCGTCACTGTAGAACGGATCCACAGAGACCTCAAACGGAATCCGTTTTTCTCTGCCAAGTTTTATCAGATAAACATTGATTGCTGCCGATAAAGAAAGCCCAATCTCCGAGCATGCTTCCTCTGCTTTTTTCTTTACATCATCTTCCACACGAACGCTGATCTGCGTCATAAAATCACCTTCCTGTTATTCATACAAATTGACTGTTTTGCTGTTTGTAATTCCTCTATTTTCTTTTGACGATTATCAGTATAAGCCATGTGAAAGCATTTGTAAAGCATATTCATATACATTTTATATGGGCGTTCAAGAAAAACAGTTCAGAAGATAGCTGGTAAGGTCAATGAGACGCTTAAAATTACTATATTTTTCATTAAATAGGGAATAAAAAGCTAAGTTTTTACGTCAGCCCCTATCATACGGAAATCATAGACACGGAAGGACGACATTAAAATAAAAGATTTCGCGGCAGTGTTATCAAATTGTTATCAAACGAACCATTCCGGTGCCCGACAGTGCCTGATTTAAAGGCTTTTCGCAACCCCATTCATCATTCGAACTCTGTGCGTCCCGGCATTTTTCTAACTATATTTGTTTAGTTTTTATGCCGATTTGCACGTATTTTTACTTCTGTTACACTGATTATTCTGGCGTACTGATTTTTTGTTGCCAAAATGTTGCCAGAGATTTTACTCTCTATGTTTTGTTTCGATTTTTTGCTGTTTTTATATGGTTTTATTTCTCCTGTACCCAAAATGTACCCAGTACAATAACATAACTGTTACGATATTCTCTCTTCTACATATTGTGAAACCCCATCCAGGAAGAACTGAGCATTATCAATCTGCTCTTTAACCTCATCTTCTGAAATAAAATAATAATCATCATAATCAGCATCTGAACGTACATCAAATGCCTTCATGAGGATTTTAGAATACTCCTTATCAAAAATACCGGTTTTTACATATTCTCTTTGAAAGTATGAAATCACTCCGGAGTGTCTGGAAAAATCTAATTCATCAAGAGCTAATATCGCTCTTACAGCATTAAAAAATGCATAATAAGAGCGATTGGCCGCTCCATAAAAATCATCCGAATCATACAATATGCGGGCTGAGTGAAGACAACTCTCTGCCTTTTCTAATCTGTATCTGCTTAAATCCACATGCCTGTCATCCATAGACAACTACTCCTTCCCTTGCAACATTCTTATAAAAAGGTAAGAAGTCCTGATTTTCTTCATAATACTGCCTATCTCTCAGCAGCACGGAAAGAAGCACATCCTCGTCCAGGGATATGTCGTTTGCCATTTCATAAGTCCTGTCTCTTAAAGCATCAATCTCATTTCTGCCGCAGTTCAGCACTATCATGATATCAATATCTGATTCATCGGTATTATCACCCCTGGCATAGGAGCCATACAGGATAATCCGATCCAGCTTATTACCATATATATGTTTTGATTCGTCTCTGACCTTTTCAAGGACAGTCTTAAGTTCAGCTTTTGTGCACATAACACTACTTCCTTCCGTCTTTCACTGTCATACAACCCTTGTTGTAAACCACCGGGACTATTCGAACTCTGTGCATCCCGGCATGATTCTAACTATATTTGTTTAGTTTTTATGCCAATCTACACGAATTTTTACTTCTGTTACACTGATTATTTTGGCTTACTGATTTTTTGTTGCCAAAATGTTGCCAGAGAAATCTTGTACCCAATCCAAAATTCCTCCGGTAAAAAACAGGCTGCGCATAAAACGCAGCCTTAAAAAGGTTTCCACTTAACGGTAGGATTCACCGCTCTTAAAGCCTCCACTTAACGGCAGGACTCTCCGCTCTTAAAGCCTCCACTCACAGTAGGAATCACTGCTTTTTACAGAGGTCATACCTCCATACGATAGGAGAAATCTCCTACACTGCAAACATTATAACCGACCTATACCCTAAAAGCAACAGATTTTTTAATGCAAATGAAGTAACCCTGTTTAATCATATGAGTAGCTCCATAAACTTTTTATCTGCGGAACCAGTTTTGAAACCTCCCAATGCTTTTTGCTGTTTATCTTACTGTTTGGGTCATTGACAATGATTTTCCCATTCCTGTCAATCCCGGTCAGAACTATAAAATGTCCGGTATAAGTAAAATCTCCCGGTCCCATGGAACAGATCATCGGTGTGGACTCGCCCAGGTTCTCAAGGATGTATTCTTCGCTGACTGTTCCATAGGAGGCAGTAAGTCCAAACTGCTCCGCCCCTTCAGTCATCAGTGACCATGAGGTACCCACCCCATCTGTATAATATCCCTGACCATCCGAGAAACAGCCCATCTCATAAGGATTCCACCTTGTATCCCCTGTCAATCCGCAGACTATCATGGACATGCAGGCAGGCCCGCATCCGGTAACCGCAAAATAATCATCCCCATAGGATTTATAACCCCATCGCTTGTCCCACTGAATAAATAATGGAATCTCTCCGTTTTTCACTTCTTTTGATACATCCATATCGTATTCCCTGCCTCCATCCCTGGGGTAATTGGATACAAACCAGTTTGCCTCCGGATACTTGGCGGCAAATTCAAGAAGGCTGTACGGAATTTCTGTCTCTTTATAGTTCGGTATGAAATTCGATTTATAAAATATACCTGCCGCAACAGCCAGGACACATAATATCACCACTATGGATATTTTCCTGCGTGTCCGTCTTCTGTACTTTTTACTTTGATGGTATCTTTTGCGTCTGTACTGCATTTTTTGTGTCCTCCTCGAATCGTGTAAGCGGATCTCAGGAACAAATCGGGAAATATAATGTAATCTGATATCTGTCTTCCATCATTTCACTCTGCATTTCCCCATACATCTGCTCCATCATAATAGATATGTTTTTTGTCCCTATCCCCGTGCCGCTTACAGGTTCCACATGAGATGCAGCAGCATTTAAGATACGTATTCCCACCCGGTCTTTCTCATATATAAATGTAATGACAACGGCTTCGTTTTTATCCGCATATTTTTCCAGGTTAGAGATAATGTTATTAAAAATGCGTCCCAGGTAATCCATGTTGACGCGGACGCACACCGGCCGCCACTCTATTTCCCCGGAATCACAGATAAAGCCGCTGCACTCCAAAAGAGAACATATTTCCGAAAGATAATCGCCGAAAACACTTTCTATCCGCTCCGGATCTTCCAGTACCGGTTCCTTATTTGAGGTGACAAAAAAATACTCAAACATTTCATCAGAAAGCCCCCGGATCTGCTGGATCTTGTCCATGGCCTTATTAAGAAACTCCTCAGTGACCCGGCCGTCCTTTAGCTGTTGTTTTAAAATCTCCATGTAAGTCATCAGCCCCGTCAGGGGTGTCCTGAGATCATGGGACATTCCCAGTACAAGTTTTTCCTGGGCCTTCCGCATTTCCGTTTCCTTTTGCTCCTTTTCCTTTAAGCTGAGGCGCATACGGTCTATGCCGGAGGCAAGATCCGCCAGTTCATCTTCCCCGGAGACTGTGAGGCCATGTTCCAGGTTTCCCTGGCTGATTACGGATACCTCCCTTTCCATCCTCTGTATTGTAACGATATCTTCATGCATGCCGATGACAAATATCATCAGACAGACAGCCAACCCTGCCACGATTGATATCCCCAGAAGAATGTTATAATATTTCTGTGCATATCCGTCATCCACATAGACTTCTGCCTCTCCATCGGTAAAATCCACAGTATAATATACCTGCAGAGACTGCCTGGTGACTTCCCTGGCACCTGCTGCGATCTCCCCGGAATAAGAAGAATCGAAGACCAGCCATTTCCCACGAACTATGGTCATTTTATCAAGGTTCTCCTGCTCAACCCAGGATCTCAATTCATCATAATCTCCTGTGGAAAGATTATATTCTGTCACATATTCCTGCAATACATCTATATATTGCATTTCCATGCGGGAAGAGTGCTTTGAGGTGACAATATATGGATATAGTATCTCTGTTCCGCCGAAATAGAGCAGAAGGACGATAAATATACCGGCACCCAGCCCCTTCAGCATGCGGATCGTCATTTTCCCTGTGAGATTATTTTTCTGTATCCTCCTCAAAACGGTATCCCTTTCCCCATACGGTATTGATAATATGCGGCTTTTGCGGATCGTCCTCAATCTTCATTCGCAAGTGCCTGATATGTACCATGACGGTGTTTCCGCTGCTGTAAACAAACGGTTCTTCCCATACGCTCTCATAAAGATTCTGGACGGAGAAGATTTTCTTCGGATACTGCATAAGCAGAAGCAGGATCCGGTATTCCACTTCCGTCAGGTCTGTTTCCTTATTTTTCAAATATACTTCATTCCTCTTAGTGTTGATACGGATGCTGCCGCGCTCCAGCCATTCATCCTGTTCTGAATCCTCCTCCGCCTTGTCGTAAATGTGGTATCTGCGCAGAAGCGCGTTTATCCTTGCAAGCAGTTCTGCAAATGAAAATGGTTTCACCAGGTAATCATCGCCGCCGGCCTTAAAGCCGATCAGTTTATCTGCCTCCTGATCCTTTGCTGTCAGGAACAGGATCGGGACATTGGAGACTTTCCTGATCTCCTTGCAGGTCTTAATGCCGGAAATTCCAGGCATCATGACATCCAAAATCACCAGATCTGTATCTTCAGTCAGAAGTTTTAAACCGGCAAATCCATCCTCTGCCTCCGTCACCTGAAATCCTTCTTCCCTTAGGAGAATGCCGACCCCTTCCCTGATAGATGCGTCATCTTCAATCAACAGTATATTGTTTTGCATGAATCCCTCCGTCCCGCCGCATATGCGGCATATATCAGTTGATGGTTTCAATATCGTTTTGCCTGCCATGGTGTATTATTTTCCACAAAGCGATACATATCATGACTGAGAAGCCAATGACCGCCGGCAAAGCAGTGTCAACATTATCCGCTCCGGGGATTCCGGTCGTCAGCCGGCTCCCCTCCCTGACTGTATAGGTAAATATTGCCGGGAAGTCCTGCTCCGTGGAAATATGGATCAGGGAACTGCCTCCGCTCAATATGTTATACACCGCATGGACAAAGACAGCACACCATATGGATCCGGTCTGGTAAGTAATGAGTGCCAGAGCCAGTCCGGCCACAGTGATACTGCCCATAACCGTTAAAGTATTGCGCCAATCAGAAGCATCCACGATCTCAAGGTGATTAAAGGCAAACAATACAGATGAAATCACCACAGCTATTTTCCATCCGGCTATACCTTCTACAGAACGCATGATCAATCCCCTAAATATCATTTCTTCCGTAATTCCGGTCATAATACCATACAGTAATATGCTGGAAATCAAAAGCCCGACTGTTTCCTTAGGGGAAAGGGCACTTCTCGCAAACTTACCCGGAATGAAAACAACATAAAATACCACAATTGCTATTGATATAGTGAGGGATATCACACACCAGCATTTCTTTAATCCGGGTTTCCGTATATAAATATCCTTAAATGACACCTTCAAAATATACTTTGTATAAAGATACAGACAAATCACTACACTGGCAGTCTGGACAACAAAAGTCATTAATCTGGCATTAATCACCCAATCATTGCATAGCCTGTATGCGACTGAGGAAAAATTGGTTGCCAGAAGGAAAACCACAAATCCAACGATGATGTTTATAATATTTTTTATAATGCTTTTTGTTTTGGTTTTTTTCATGTGCAGCAATACTCCTTAATCATTTATAATAACACGGTAATCGCTATTTCTTAAGGATACGCTTACAAATTTCTTAAGAATTCTTAAGATGTTTCGATAATGGTTCTTCAAATTTAAAGACCTTACCAACTCTCAGACATTGGCATCTGAAAATCAGTAAGGCCTTTTAAAATAAGGATTCTTTTTGCCCCGTATCTCATTCGAACTCTATCGTCCCGGGCGGCTTCGAGCTGATATCATAAAATACTCTGTTTACTCCCCTGACCTCGTTGATAATGCGGTTCATGACCTTATTCAGAACATCCCAGGGCATCCGGGCTGCCTCGGCGGTCATGAAATCCACGGTCTCTACAGCCCGCAGTGCCACGGCGTAATCGTAAGTCCGCTCATCACCCATGACGCCCACGGAGCGCATATTGGTCAGAGCAGCAAAATACTGGTTGATGCTCCGGTCAAGCCCTGCATTCGCAATCTCCTCGCGGTAAATGGCATCGGCGTCCTGAACTATTCTCACCTTCTCCGCTGTCACCTCGCCGATGATGCGGATACCCAGTCCCGGACCCGGGAAGGGCTGGCGGTAAACCAGATATTCCGGGATGCCCAGCTTTAAGCCCACCTGGCGCACCTCATCCTTAAAAAGATTTCTCAGGGGCTCAATTATCTCCTTGAAATCCACATAGTCCGGCAGACCTCCCACGTTGTGATGGGACTTTATCACTGCGGACTCGCCGCCCAGCCCGCTCTCCACAACATCAGGATAAATAGTCCCCTGAACCAGAAAATCCACGGCACCGATCTTTTTTGCTTCCTCCTCGAAGACCCGGATGAACTCCTCACCTATGATCTTCCTCTTCTTTTCCGGCTCGGTCACTCCGGCCAGCTTTGCGTAAAATCTCTCCTGCGCATTTACTCTGACAAAACGCAGGTCATAATTGCCGTCGGGTCCGAAGACAGCCTCCACCTCGTCACCCTCATTTTTACGGAGCAGGCCGTGGTCCACAAAGACACAGGTCAGCTGATCTCCGACGGCCTTTGACAGAAGGACTGCTGCCACCGATGAATCCACTCCGCCGGAGAGGGCGCAGAGGACTTTCCCATCCCCGACTTTCTCGCGGATGGCTGTTATGGACTGCTCCACAAAGGAACCCATCTCCCAGTCACCGGCACAGCCGCAGATCCCGCGGACGAAATTGTACAGCATCCTGGAGCCCTCATGAGTGTGCAGCACCTCGGGATGGAACTGTATGGCATAAAGCTTTCTCGATACATCCTCCGCCGCAGCCACAGGGCAGTGTTCGGTGTGGGCCGTGGAGACAAAGCCCGGTGCCAGCTGGGAGATATAATCATAATGGCTCATCCAGCAGGTAGTGCTGGGCAGGACATTGTGGAAGAGGACGGTTGAGGTATCCACCAGCACTTCCGTCTTGCCATACTCCCGGAAATCTGCCTTTTCCACTTTCCCTCCCAGGATGTATTGCATCAGCTGGGCACCGTAGCACAGTCCCAAAACAGGGACGCCCAGCTCGAAAAGCTCATGGGAATAAGTCGGGGAATCCTCCTCATAGCAGCTGTTGGGGCCTCCGGTCAGGATGATACCCTTCGGGGCCATCTCCTTTATCTTCTCAATGGGAGTCTTATAGGAATAAATCTCGCAGTATACATTGCACTCACGGACGCGGCGGGCCACCAGCTGATTATACTGCCCGCCGAAATCCAGAACTATCACCATTTCCCTGTCCATAAAAGGCACCTCGCTTGCATTGGTAAAACTATCCTTACTATAGTCCAGATAGGCCATTTTTACAAGAAAAAGTAAAAAATATATGAACTTCTTGCGATATAACCCGGCGAACACTATAATAGACCGCAGCTAAGACTTTCAATGAGGAGGAAATATATTATGGAAACATTACAGACACTTAAAACCCGCAAATCCGTGAGAAGCTACACCGGAGTCCTGACAGATGAGGAGCTTAGCGCCGTCCTGGCAGCCGGACAGACCAGCCCTGTGGGCATGGGGAAATTCGACACCGTACACATGACCGTCATCCGCAATAAAGATCTGCTTTCCGAGATCGACCTGGCCGGCGGCGAGTTCTTCGGTGATCCCGAGAGGCATCCACTCTACGGCGCACCCTGCCTGATCCTCATCTCCACTGCCATCGACAATCCGGCAATGAGCAACGTGCCCTGCTCCAACGCCGCTATCCTGGCGGAGACCCTTGCTCTCGCCGCTATCGACATGGGACTGGGCAGCTGCCTGATCTGGGGCTGCATCGCAGGGCTCAATGCAAAACCTGAGCTGGTTGCAAAGCTTGGCCTTCCCGAAGGTCAGACTGCTACCTGCGGCATCGTCCTGGGTGAGACTGCAGAGGATCTGGCTGTGAGAGATATCCCCTCGGATAAGATTGCTGTCACTTACATGGACTGATGATCACTATAATATGATTTAATGATTTTTGGGGTGCCGTTTTGGCACCTCAAAATTTAATGATTGGAGAATAGTGTTATGAAAATATATGACATTTCCCAGGAAATCCCGACTTGTGAAGTATATCCCGGCGACCCCGCCCCGGAGATTACGCCACTGAAACGGATTGCGGAGGGCGGAACCAGCAATCTGTCCGCCTTCAGTATGTGCGCCCACAACGGCACTCATGTGGATGCACCATTCCATTTTTATGCAGATGGGAGGACCATAGGCGAGATGCCGCCGGAATATTTTGTCGGATTGGTATATGTGGCGGAATGCCGGGGAGATATTTCTGCGGCGGATGCAAAAGGCATATTGGATAAAGCACAGGATGCCGAAAGGATCCTGATTAAGGGAGATGCCGTGATTTCAATTGAGGCAGCTAAAGTGTTTGCAAAAGCAGATCTCAAACTCCTTGGCAATGAGTCCCAGACGGTAGGGTCAGAGAAAAATCATATGGAGATTCACAAAATACTGCTGGGAGCAGGCATGACAATCATGGAAGGCGCACGTTTGTATAATGTGCCGGAAGGCAAATATTTCCTTAACGCCATGCCGATAAATCTCGGAGCCATAGACGGGGCACCATGCAGGGCGGTATTGATAGAGTTCGAATGAGATATGGGGCAAAAAGCATTGGGAGGTTTCAGAGCTGGTTCCGCAGATAAAAAGTTTATGGAGCTACTCATATGATTAAACAGGTTACTTCATCTGCATTGAATTGCCAATCGCTCTTGACGCGTAACGACATTTGCGTTACTATAATATCTATAGGAGGCAAGATGATATGGAGAAATCAGCAACATTAAATTTAAGGGTTAATCCCACACTAAAATCAGATGCGGAAATAATACTTTCAAGATTGGGAATTCCTATGTCTACGGCCGTAGATATGTTTCTTAATCAAGTTGTTTTGGTAGGCGGGATACCTTTCTCTGTTACAGTGCCTAAGCCACCTGCGGATATCGATATTTCGCAAATGTCAGAGGATCAGCTACATGCAAAACTGCAGCGAGGGTATGATGACTACAAGGCAGGCAGGACACAGAATGCTGCTGAGGTATTTGCAGAATTCAGGGGGAGTCATTCTTGATGGAATTGTATGAAGTAAGAATTTCTGAAGAAGCTACCTCAGATATGGAAAAAATTTACGAGTACATATCATATGTATTGCTTGCACCGGAAAATGCAATGGGTCAGTATAATCGTATTGCTGATGGGATACTTAAGCTGGATACTTTTCCGGAGAAGTTTACATTATTTGAAGAAGAGCCGGAGCATTCCATGGGGTTGCATAAAATGGCAGTAGATAACTATCTTGTTTGCTATGTGATTGATCCGGGAGTGGTAACAGTAACCGATGTGCTGTATGGAGCATCAGATGTACATACGAGACTAAAGGAGAGGCATTCAAAATAACATCATCTGGGTACAATTTGGGTACAGGAAAAATAAAACCGTATAAAAAGCAGTGAAAAACAGAAACAAATGGTACGGTTTTGCTATAAAATAACAGCAAATAAACAGTAAGAAG
>JAJPYU010000011.1 GCA_021204765.1 Clostridiales bacterium | reverse complement strand
GCCTGACAGAATCTGTCAGGCCCTTTTTATATGATTAAATCTATTTCTTCTTTTTAACGCTGTATCCGAATTTCCCAACATATTCTCCCAGCGTGAAGTATTCCCCATGGGAGTAGGCGACCAGCTCCTGCTCGTTTAAATGGAACTTCCCGGCCTTGTCCATGTACGACGGATTGATGGAGACCGCAGTGACATTGGCGATAAACATATCGTGGCTGCCCAAGGGGATGGTCTGGGTCACCTTGCACTCCAGGCTTAAGGGGCTTTCCATGACTCCCGGACAGGCGACGGTCTTCGACTCAGAAGGAGTCAGATGCATCTCAGCGTACTTGTCATAATCCCTTCCAGACTTAACGCCGCACCAGTCTGTGGCCCAGATCAGATCCTTTGTCACCAGATTCACGACAAATTCTCCGGTCTGGGCAATAATGTCGTGTGAGTAGCGCTCCGGACGGACTGAGATCGAGAGCATAGGCGGCTCTGAACAGACGGTTCCCGCCCACGCAATAGTGATGATATTAGGCTTCTCTCCCGGTCTTGCACAGCTGACCATGACAGCCGGAAGCGGATACAGCATGTTGCCCGGTTTCCAAAATTCTCTTTCCATAATTTCCCTCCATAAAATGATGATGATACCAGGGTCAAATAACTATATATCCAATGGTGTACAGCAACAGGAACAGGAGTATCACGAAACTTGCGATCACGAGAAACTTCATCCCCTTAAAGGATGTCCGGATCTGATGCAGGCTGTTCTCGCTGATCTCCACGTCGTCCACATTCTCTTTCCACTCAGTGACCAGGCTCTTCATATTCCGATAGCAGGCCACATCCTCGGTGTGGATCTTCTCCAGGATCTCATCACGGATTGACTCAGATCTCTCATTGATAGCCTCCAGATCAGTCTTCTGGTTTTTAAGCTCTTCTATCATGGCTTTAATCTCGTCGATCTGCTTCACCGACTCATCGATCTCGGCGATGGGGCGGACTGCCATGGAGATATTCTTCACATCTTCAGCGGTGCCGGTGATCTCGGAAAGCTGTCTCTGGGTCCTGACCTCCAGCTGCTTCATCTGCTGATCCAGGGCATCTATCATCTCCTGGATCTGGATGGTGGTGCCGGTGATCAGCTGGTCAATATTTTCACGGGTGGTATTTGCACTGTGTTCCACTTTATCATTCTCCTTTTTCATTTTCTCAATATGGCTCTCCAGCTGAGCTATCCGCTCCCTGGCGGCTTCCAGCTGCTCCTTTAGCTGGGTGTTCTTTCTCGCCAGATCAGTCTCCGGCCGGCTGCCTCCCTCTCCCTTAGCCCTGGAAGCGGGTGTGCCGCCCAGAAGTGTCTGTAATCCGCTGAACAGATCCATCTCGTATCCTCCTTAGTGTTCACACTCGAATATATGATGATGATAACATCTTATTTGGCTCAACATCATGTATACAATACCATACCATTCCCTAATTTTCAAGATTTAACTCATTCAGATGTACTCTCACCATCATGGCTATCTTAAAGAGCATGGCATCTTCAAATGTCCGGATATCCAGGCCCAGCCTTTTCTCTATACGCTCCAGACGGTAGACCAGGGTGTTCCTGTGGATGTAAAGCTGTCTGGCCGTCTCAGAAATATTCAGATTATTATCGAAAAGCTTACGTATGGTGGTCATGGTCTCATCGTCCAGGTCAATCTCCTTATTCTCTCCCAGGATCTCATCTAAAAACATCTCACACAGATCCGCCGGCAGCTTGTAGATCAGTCTCCCAATGCCAAGTTTCTGATAATCAAACACGCTCTCCTCACTGTAAAATACAGTACCTACCTTCAAAGCCGTACAGGCATTCATATAAGCTTTATTCAGCTCATCAAAGGACTCTATAGGCCCGCCGTATCCAACACATACCCTGGCCATGACCTCTGTGGCCATATTGTCCACAATGACATTGGCAAAGGCCCGATAATCCTCATCCGGGATTTCGTCGAACTCCTTTAAGAGCACAGTGCGTCTGCCGTCCATCTCCACAACATAATCCCCCGATCCGGATACGAAAAAACTCTTCAATGCCTCCACAAGTATGGAATCCCTGTTTTCTTTATACTGAATGACGAAAAGCAGATATTTCCCCGGTAAGAGTCTTAGCTGATGGGTTTTCTCCCCTATCCTCTCGCCGGTGATCTCCCCGTTTATGATCAGCCTGAGCCCATTTACCTGATTTTCAGGCTCCTCCATGGAAATGAAGAAACTCCTGACGTGGCAGAGAGCCATACGCCCAACCAAATAAGACTGATCCGTATCAGATCCACGGCTTACAAGCATGACATACTCAGTCTCATCATGAAGCTCCACGCGAAAATAAATCCAATCAGGCATCATCTGCGTATCAGCCAGGGAAAAAACGAAATTCTTCACCATGTCCGCACAATCCGGAGCAGTATCAGTACCGATAATAAAATCACCATTCGGAGCAAAAAGAAGAAAGCTCCTATGGGAAATTTCCTTCATTTCCTCGAGTATCTGTTCAAGCTTTTTAAGATTCATACAAAAATCTCCTATAGTTTGATCGGCATAGCGCAGCCTGCCTGTTCTGCCCACTGCGTGAGCCTGTTCAGCCAGGGGCTGACTATTCCTCCTGCGAAATCTGTACATATAAGGATGCAAGCATCCGTTACAACCCTATTTGGTCTCCGCTGCCGCTCCGGTCGGCTGCAAACACGAGTGCCACCGGCACTCAGCAGCCCCTGGTATCATCATATAAGGAAAAAGCTGGGTATGAAAATCATACCCAGCCCCTGATATAACATACATCTTAGTGGCTGATAGCCTGCTCCGTCTCTTTGTCGAAGAGGTGTCCTTTGTTAATATCGAATGCGATCTCGACGGGGTCACCTATACGGCAGGGAGTGCTGGCGTCAACCTTTGCTGTGCAGGTCATTCCCTGGAATGTGTAATACAGCAGCACTTCGGAACCGAGAAGCTCGTATCCCGCACACTCTGCATGGATAGTGTAACCGGCGTGTCTCTCAATGAACTCAGGGAAGTCATCCATATCATCGGGGCGAATGCCAAATACAACAGTCTTGCCGTCATAGCCGCCATCCTTGAGGGCTTTGGCCTTATTCTCAGGCATCACATATGTCATGTCATTGATGGTAAGAGTAACGTCATCGCCATTGATATGCACGGTGCCATCCATCATGTTCATCTGAGGGGATCCGATGAATCCGGCAACGAACAGATTATCCGGCTCGTCGTACAGCTTCTTCGGGGAATCCACCTGCATGATGTCGCCGTCCTTAAGAACAACAATCCTGGTACCAAGGGTCATGGCCTCAGTCTGGTCATGTGTAACGTAGATGATGGTTGCGCCCAGCCTCTGATGAAGAGCAGCGATCTCGGAACGCATCTGGACTCTCAGCTTGGCATCCAGGTTGGATAAAGGCTCATCCATAAGGAAGACCTTCGGCTCACGAACGATAGCACGGCCCATGGCAACACGCTGTCTCTGTCCACCGGAAAGAGCCTTCGGCTTACGATCAAGAAGCTTGTCCAGATCAAGGATCTTGGCCGCATCGCGGACCTTCTTGTCAATCTCATCCTTCGGAACCTTACGAAGCTTAAGGGCAAATCCCATGTTGTCGGCAACGGTCATGTGCGGATACAGGGCATAGCTCTGGAAGACCATTGCGATATCCCTGTCCTTAGGCTCTACGTCGTTCATGCGTTTTCCGTCGATGTAAAGGTCACCGCCTGTAATCTCTTCCAGGCCGGCGATCATACGAAGTGTGGTGGACTTGCCACAGCCTGAAGGACCGACGAAGATAATGAACTCTTTGTCTGCAATCTCAAGGTTAAAGTCCCTGACAGCCTCAAATCCGTTTGGATACTTTTTTGCGATGTGCTGTAATGATAATGTTGCCATTTTGTAACCCTCCATTTTGGTTGATATAAATTACGGGAACATCCCGCCTGTTGAATATATTTTAACAAATAATCCCACAGATGTCACTTATGAATAGTAACAAAATTACCAGAGTATCCCTAGGCACAATGACGAAATGCCAAAACAAACCCCGCATTCACCCGACTATTTCGTCCCGGTACTCCCAAATCCCCCTCTGCTCTCATTCCCCAGGGATTCCACTTCCTCAAACACAATCGTGGGCTGGTTTTTCATGATCCGGAACTGGCATATCCTGTCATTTTCATGGATCACTGCGTCCCTGGTGGCATAGACCGGCATCCGCCACATATCCTCGTCCCCGCAATAGGATGAGTCCACTATGCCGCAGCTGTTAGTCTGCAGTATGCCAAAATTCTTAAAAGTCGAGCTTCTGGGCATCAGATGTCCCTCATAGCCTTTGGGCAGCTCCATGGCAACACCCAGGGGAATGAGATAAAACTCCCCCGCCTTAAGCTCCACGGTCTCCGAAGCCCTGAGGTCTATCCAGTCAGACTTCCCATCTATATATTCCAGCCTTTTTATTTTATCCGAAAAATATCTGATGCGTATCTTTTCCATTTCTATCTCCAATCTCCGACTTATTAACAGATACAATGTACCCGTAACCGCAGTCAGCCGGGAACCTGCACTCCCATCTTTCAAACTGATTAAAGATCACAACTGTCCAGATGTGATCAGCTCTCCGTTTTTTTCTCTCTGAGCATCAGCTCCATTACCGCATCCCGGGCAGATTCCCCGTCGAAAAGGACTTTATTCACCTGCTCTACTATAGGCATATCCACACCGTACTTTTTGGCCAGAGCCAGAGCCGCTTTGGCAGAATAGACACCCTCAACCACCATCTTCACCTCCGCCATGGCCTCATCCATAGTGTATCCCTGACCGATGAGCATCCCAGCCTTACGGTTTCGGCTGTGGCGGCTTGCACAGGTGACAATGAGATCTCCTATACCTGAGAGTCCTGAAAGTGTGCGGTAATCCGCTCCCATGGCTATTGCCAGGCGGGCTATCTCAGCTATCCCCCTGGTGATGAGGGCTGCTTTCGTATTGTCCCCAAAGCCCAGTCCGTCAGCCATACCTGCAGCCAATGCAATGACATTTTTAAGAGATCCGCCCAGCTCTATACCCAACAGATCAGTACTGGTATAGACCCGGAAAACCCCGTTCATAAAATATCCCTGTATTTTCTCCGCAATCTCCAAGGTATCGGCACCTGCTACCACCGTAGTGGGCAGTGCCCGGCCGACCTCCTCCGCATGACTGGGCCCGGAAAGCGCTGTCACTGCAGCCCAGGGGATTTCTTCCTTTACTATATCAGTCTGAGTCAGCAGAGTCTCCTCTTCTATACCTTTGGACACCACCGCCATAAGCTGCCCTCTTGGAACCTGCTCCCTCATGGATCTGGCCGTGCTCCTGATAAAGGGTGATGGCACCGCCATAACTATCAGTTCTTTACCCTTTATCGCAATCTCCATGTCAGTCGTGAACTCCACGGAGGCGGGAATGATCACCCCCGGCAGCTTTGTCACATGCTCACGCTTATTGCGGAGCATATCAACCTCGCCCTCCAGTATGGACCACACTGTCACTTTATGCCCATTGTGAGCCAGGACGGTCGAGAGAGCCGTACCCCAGCTTCCCGCTCCTATTATAGCTATATCCGCCATATCTCTCACTCCTTATTACGACTGTCTGCTTCCTCCGGAACTTTCTTTTTCTTCGGAGCGAACTTATTCTCCTCACCATGGGCAAGGCGCTTTAGATTTTCTTTATGTCTGAAGAAGGCCAGGCCTGTAATAACTCCTGCCACAATATAAAGCTCCGGCAGCAGATTCACCGGCACATTATGTATGAGTCCCAGCTGTCCGAAGACTACAGTCTGGACGAAAAAACCGCTGAGGATCATCAGCGACCCTATAGACATAAATCCCGTTGGGATAACAGCGATAAAAAACGCTGCCGTACAGATGGGTATCATCCTCCAGTCAAATGAAATGATAGAGCCCACGCTGCTGGCTATACCTTTCCCGCCTTTAAACTTAGCGTAAACAGGGAAATCATGACCTAAAATGACTCCCGCTGCAGCATAGAGTCTGAGAAGATTTACCGACTCGGGAAAAATACGACGACAGACAAGCCATACTATAAGCATTGCGATGACCGCTTTTAAGCAGTCACCCAAAAATACTGTGATCCCCGGCTTCCAGCCCATGACCCGGATGGAATTGGTCATTCCGGTATTGCCGCTGCCCTCCTTGGTGAGGTCTGTGTGTCTGGACCTGCCCACCAGTCTGCCTGTGGGGAAAAGTCCCAGTATATATCCGAATATCAGTACGATCATACGAGCCGCTATCATTGTGGAATCTTCCTTTCCAGTCTCCGTCTTCCCCACTGCGGATACTAATATGTTTTATTGGCGCAATCCTCATTTCTCCCACATCAGCCGGGAATGCCTGAGGCATAATGGACAGCGTCGATCTGTTACTTGCTCTCACTTCTCTCCCTTATGATAAACTTGATGGCCGTCCCGCGAAACTCGAAGGTCTCCCGGATCTGGTTTTCCAGATATCTCTGATATGAGAAATGCATCAGCTTCTTATCATTTACGAAAAAGACAAATGTGGGAGGCTTCACCCCGGCCTGGGTCACGTAGAATATCCTCAGGCGCTTCCCCTTGTCCGTGGGCGGCTGGTGCATGGCTGTGGCCTCGGAGATGATCTCGTTTAAGACTCCGGTGCCTATGCGCATAGCGTTATTCGCCAATACCATATCTATGAGATCATAGAGCTTATTTAGTCTCTGGCCGGTCTTCGCCGAGATAAATATCAGCTCCGCGTAGGACATAAAGCTCAAAGTCTCCCTGACCTTCTCGGTGAAGCGATAGATGGTCTTATCATCCTTCTCCACCGCGTCCCACTTGTTGACGGCAATGATGATGCCCTTGCCTCTCTCATGGGCCACCCCCGCTATCTTGGCATCCTGCTCCGTCACTCCCTCGGTGGCGTCGATCACCACGACTACCACGTCAGCCCGCTCTATGGCGGTGACGGCCCGGATGACGCTGTAGCGCTCTATCTCCTCCTTTATCTTCGCCTTGCGCCGCAGCCCCGCGGTGTCGATGAAGACGTATTCCCTGTCCCCGTATGTCACTTCAGTATCCACCGCATCCCTGGTGGTGCCGGCGATTTCCGAGACTATGACCCGATCCTCACCGATGAGCTTATTTATAATGGAGGATTTGCCCACGTTGGGCTTTCCCACTATGGCCACCTTCGTGCGGGTATCTTCCTCCTCTTCGGCTGTCTTCTCAGGAAAATATCTGACAACCTCCTCCAACATGTCACCCAGGCCCAGGCGGGAGGCCGAGGAGATGGGAACCGGATCTCCCATGCCCAGATTGTAGAACTCGTAGACGTCCGCCTCGTATTTCGTGAAGCTGTCCACCTTATTTACCACCAGGACAACAGGCTTTTTTGAGCGGCGCAGCATGTCCGCTACCTTGTCATCGGCATCGGTAAGGCCCTGCCTCACGTCCACCATGAAAATGATGACGTCGGCAGTATAAATGGCGATGAGGGCCTGCTCCCTCATCTGGGATAAAATTATATCTTTCGTATCCGGCTCTATGCCGCCGGTATCTATCATTGTAAATGTGCGGCCCCGCCACTCCACGTCTGCATATATCCTGTCTCTCGTGACTCCCGGGGTATCCTCCACGATGGAAATGCGAGATCCCGCCAGGGCATTAAAAAGGGTAGATTTGCCGACGTTGGGGCGGCCGACGATGGCTACAGTAGGCTTACTCATAACACTGTCCTCTTTCTCAAAATCTTTTTCATTTTAACTATATTTTTCTCTATTGTAAAGTAAAAAAGAGGAATCCCGGACGGGATTCCTCTTTTTGTGTTTAATTCGCGTTTTACTGCTCTCCGCCGTAGAGAGTGATGAGCTTGTTGAGGTATGCCCAGCGGTCTTTCGCGTTCTTCTCGGACTCGTCGAAGAGGCGGGCGGCCTTCTCAGCATCGACCTTGGCTAAGGAGCTGTAACGAACCTCGCCGTTTAAGAACTCCTTATAATCCGCGGTAGGAGCCTTACTGTCAAGGCTGAATGCCGGCTTGCCCTGGGCTGCCAGAGCCGGATTATAGCGGAAGTTGTGCCAGTAGCCGGCTGCCACCGCGTTCTTCTCCTCGGTCATGGCCTTGCTCATGCCCACCTTGATGCCGTGGTTGATGCAGGGTGCGTAGGCGATGATGACGGAAGGTCCGGGATAAGCCTCGGCCTCAGCCATGGCCTTGACACACTGGTTCATGTCTGCGCCCATATTCACCTGGGCCACATAGACGTAACCGTAGCTCATGGCGATGGATGCCAGATCCTTCTTCTTGGTCTCCTTGCCGCCGGCTGCGAACTGTGCCACAGCTCCGGTAGGGGTGGACTTGGAGGACTGGCCGCCGGTGTTGGAGTAGACCTCGGTATCGAAGACCATGATATTGATATCCTGGCCGGATGCGATGACGTGGTCTAAGCCGCCGAAGCCGATATCATAGGCCCAGCCGTCGCCGCCGAATGCCCAGTTGGACTTCTTTGCCAGGAAGTCTTTCTGCTTTAAGATCTCCTGAGCCTTGTCACAGCCGCAGGCCTCAAGGGCAGCTACCAGCTTATCAGTGGCGGGGCCGTTGGTGGCGCCGCAGCTGAAGGTATCCAGATACTCTTTCGCTGCTGCCTTTACCTCCTCGGTGTTGGCGTTCTCAGCCAGATCTGCGACCTTCTCTTTTAATCCGCCGCGGATGGCGTTATTTGCCAGGAGCATGCCGTAACCGAACTCAGCGGCATCCTCGAAGAGGGAATTGTCCCAGGCAGGGCCCTTGCCCTCGGGAGTCCTGGTGTAAGGAGTGGAGGGTGAGGAGTTGCCCCAGATGGAGGAGCAGCCGGTGGCATTGCCGATGTACATCCGATCACCGAAAAGCTGGGTTAAGAGCTTTGCGTAAGGAGTCTCGCCGCAGCCTGCGCAGGCGCCGGAGAACTCAAGGAGGGGCTGCTTGAACTGGGAGCCCTTGACGGTATTCTCTTTGAACTTCTCAAGTACATCCGGCTTCTTAGGCAAGGTAACGCCGTAGTCAAAGTAGGCCTGAGTGCCTGCATTTGCCTCGAAATTCTGCATGGTGATGGCCTGTACCTTATCAGGGCAGACATTCACGCAGGAGCCGCAGCCCAGGCAGTCGTAAGCGGAGACTGTCATGGAGAACTTGTACTGGGGCATGCCGGTCATAGGCTTCATAGGCATACCCTCTGGTGCGTTTGCGGCCTCCTCCTCGGTCAGTACGATGGGACGGATGGCTGCATGAGGGCAGACATAGGAGCACTGGTTACACTGGATGCACTTATTCACATCCCATACTGGGATATCCACGGCCACGCCCCTCTTCTCATAGGCTGCTGCGCCTGAGGGGGTGTTGCCGATCTGGTAATCCATGAATGCGGAGACGGGAAGGTTGATTCCCTGCTGGGCATTGATGGCTTTCTGTACGTTGTTGACGAAATCAACGGTATCCTGGAAAGCTCCGGTGACGGGTGCGCCGAGGAGATTCTCATCCTGGGCATCCTTCCAGCTCTCGGGCACTTCAACCTTCACGAAGGACTCTGCGCCGGCATCAATGGCGTCGTAGTTCATCTGGACGATAGCATCACCCTTCTTTCCGTAGGAAGCCTTGGCAGCCTCCTTCATCAGACGGATGGCGTCTTCCTTGGGGATGACACCGGAGAGGGTGAAGAATGCGGACTGGAGGACGGTGTTGATCCTGCCGCCCAGGCCGATCTCCTTACCAATCTTGATACCGTCGATGGTGTAGAACTGGATATCATTCTCTGCGATGTAGCGCTTCACCTGTCCGGGCAGATGCTCCTCAAGCTGTGCAGCATCCCAGGAACAGTTAAGAAGGAAAGTGCCTCCGGGCACCAGATCCTGGACCATGTTGTACTTGCGGACATAAGCCGGGCAATGGCAGGCCACGAAGTTCGCCTTGTTGATAAGGTAGGTGGAATGGATGGGGTTCTTGCCAAAGCGGAGGTGGGAAATGGTCACACCGCCGGACTTCTTGGAATCATAATCGAAATATGCCTGAGCATACATATCGGTGTTGTCGCCGATGATCTTGATGGAGTTCTTATTGGCCCCCACAGTTCCGTCAGCACCCAGACCCCAGAACTTGCAGTTGATGGTGCCCTCAGGGGAGGTGACGGGATGCTCGGTGACGTCAAGGGACAGATGGGTCACATCATCCACGATACCGATGGTGAAGACTTTCTTGTCGTCATTGTGATACACAGCGATGATCTGTCCGGGGGTGGTATCCTTGGAACCTAAGCCGTAACGTCCGGTGAAAATGGGGACAGCGTCGAACTTGGTATTCTTAAGCGCGGCCAGGACATCCAGGTACAGAGGCTCACCCAGGGCTCCGGGCTCTTTGGTGCGGTCCAGGACATAGATCTGCTTTACAGTATCCGGAATAGCGTCAAGCAGCGCAGGGACATTGAAAGGACGATAAAGATGGACCTTTACCAGACCGACCTTCTCGCCCTTTGCCATCAGATAATCGATAGTCTCGTCGATGGTCTCGCAGACGGAACCCATGGCGATGATGATCTTCTCGGCATCGGGAGCGCCGTAGTAATTAAACAGTTTGTAATTGGTGCCGATCTTCGCATTCACCTTGTCCATGTACTCCTGGACGATGGCGGGCATGGCGTCGTAGGCCTCGTTGCAGGACTCCCTTGCCTGGAAGAAAATATCCGGGTTCTGGGCGGAGCCCCACTGACTGCCGTGGCAGGGGTTAAGGGCATTGTCACGGAAGGCCTGGATGGCATCGTGATCTACCATCTCGTCTAAGTCAGCATTGTCCCAGACTTCAATCTTCTGAACCTCGTGGGAAGTACGGAAGCCGTCGAAGAAGTTGATAAAGGGGAGTCTGCCCTTGATAGCGGCCATGTGGGCCACAGGTGTTAAGTCCATGACTTCCTGTACGCTGTTCTCTGCCAGCATGGCACAGCCGCACTGACGGCAGGCATAGATATCGGAATGATCTCCGAAAATGCACAGCGCGTGGGTGGCCAGGGTACGGGCGGATACGTTGAATACGCCGGGAAGCCTCTCGCCAGCGACCTTGTACAGGTTCGGGATCATGAGGAGCAGACCCTGGGAAGCGGTGTAAGTGGTGGTCAGGGCGCCTGCTGCCAGGGAGCCGTGGACTGCGCCTGCCGCGCCGGCCTCGGACTGCATCTCGGTGATCTTCACGGTCTGACCGAAAATGTTCTTCCTTCCTTCTGTCGCCCACTCGTCTGTGGCCTCAGCCATGGGGGAAGAAGGGGTGATGGGGTAAATGGCGGCTACATCAGTGAATGCATAGGATGCATGAGCCGCTGCATGGTTACCATCCATGGTTTTCATAGAACGTTTCATTACCATTCCTCCTTGTGAATTTAATATAAAGCGGGGCGGCATATGATTTGTCGTCCCGCAAACCAATCGTGTTATATTTTAACTTAAAACTCATCTGAAAACAACATCGAAATTTTAAAATTTTCCTAATATTCTGCACATTTCATGATGCAATATATAATATAAAATGTCGGCGTTCGCACGGCGGCGAAAATAAATACAGATGCCTCAGGCTTTACTCCCTTCTGGGGTCCGAAGATATACACGGCGCCGTTCTCGCCGCAGAGAGGATTGGTCACATCGCAGGCGATCTGAAAATGGCAGTCAGAAAGCTCGGGCAGGGCGTTGCTGCCATTAATCCGGGCGATGCGTCTCCCTTTGCGGCCAGCACTCCCTCTTTCGCCGCCAATCCGGCTTCCATGGAGCTCATGCTGCCTTTAAATGAATCAAATGCAATTACTACCTTCATGATCGCTCTCTTGTCATTTCTTCAAATCACCAGATGATACCACGGACATCGTGTCCTGTGGATATTGCTTCTCGTTTTACCGGATATCATCAGATG
>JAJPYU010000214.1 GCA_021204765.1 Clostridiales bacterium | reverse complement strand
GTAAAGTGGGTTACCGTCTCACCATGATAGTGGATATGGTCTCTTTCATTGTGGCCGCCCTGATACTTATCATGGCACTGCGTACCGGGAACTTCGGGTTCATCATCATCGGTTTCCTGGTCGGCGGCTTCGCCTACGGCGGCGTCACGCCCATGCAGTCAGCTGTGGTCAGCGACTTCTTCGGCAGAAGCTACTACTCAGTGAACTTCTCCGTCATCGTCACGAACCTGATGATAGGCTCTTTCGCCTCCACCATCGCAGGGAAGCTCTACGACTCCAGCCAGTCCTACATGAGCACCATTTTCATGATGATCCTGGTTACCGTGGTCGCATTTGTGGCGTTCCTCTTCATACGCAGACCCAATAGCAATAAGCAAAAATAAATCTGATACCTTTATAAAAGACCGGGGATATTCATCCCCGGTCTTATTATATTTAAAATACTGTTTGCCTGGCTGATCTGTGAAATTCCCCTGGCCTTCGTTGAGAAGGCACCTCATTTATCTAATTCTAAGTATTCCCTGAGTTCCTGCATGCGCAGGTGTGCAACCTCTATCCCCTCCTGATAAAGAGGCGCAAGCCGCTCCCACTTTCCTTCCGTCCTTCCGACCCCGAATGTGTCTCTGGGCGTGATCACAAACACTTTTCCTTTCTTTTCATCCTCAAGGAGGTCCCTGGTAGTCTTATTATAAGCTTTAGAACGATGTGCCATACACTCGACGACCTTAGGATGATTGCGATAAGCCAGATCCACAAACGCCGTCCCTTTCTCGTGTCCTTTTTGATAGTCCCTCTCCCGGGTCAGGATGACTATGACCTTGTCGCAGCCATCAGCCAGGGCTTTCTTATAGGGCACCGGATCGGAGAGCCCTCCGTCCAGGTAATGCTGCCCATTTACCCCTATAGCCGGGAAAAGCACCGGCAGGGCACAGCTGGCAATGGTGGTCTGCCAGTGATATTCATAGGGCGGCACCTGGAGATATTCCGCCTGCCCGGTCTCGATATTGGTCGCCACTGAAAGTACCGGCCCCGGAAATGCGGCCAGGGTCTTGTAATCATAGGGCACCAGCTTATTTGGTATCTCTCCGAAAGCGAATTCCAGATTATAATAGCATTTCTTCTTCGGATTCAGCCAGTGCTGCAGACCCATGTATCTCCTGTCATGCATGTACATCCGGGTAAACTTCTCATTCCTGCCCCGCTGCCTGGAGACATAGGAGACGCCGTAGGCTATTCCTGCCGACACACCTATAAAATAATCGGGATAGATACCCTCATCCATAAACACATCAGTGACCCCGCAGGAAAATATCGTCCTGCTGGCACCGCCTTCCATAACCACTCCCAGTTTCATTTTTCTTGCTCCTTATACATTTTTCTGTAAATATTGCTCATGGGACCGGCGCATATCCCGGACAATTACGATGTTATCAACAGTCTTCCTCTACATCTGTCAGTGCATTCAGCACATCAAAGTACTCTTTAAAAGTCTTGGCACAGCATCCCGGGTTCTCTATGACTATCCCATCAGTTCCCAGCCCCATTACCGCAAAAGCCATGGCCACCCTGTGATCCTCAAAAGTCTCTATATGACATGCCTGCGGCTTTCCCGGATGGATGATCGCTCCGTCCGCTGTCTGATCACAGGCTATCCCGGCCCGACCGAGATTTTCCGCTATTGCATGGATGCGGTCTGACTCCTGCTTTCTGATATGAGCCACATTCCTTATCTCAACCGGCCCATCCGCATAGGGCGCTATGGCCGCCAGAGTCAGCGCCTGATCTGAGAAATCCCTCATATCTACAGACACTCCGTGGAGTCCTCCGGGATCCGGGCCAATGACAGACACACCATCGGGTTCATCCTTTACCGTACAGCCCATATCCTCCAGCACAGTCAAAAACCTCAGATCTCCCTGCATCCCGTTCCGATGCACGCCATTTACTTTCGCATATCCCCCGGTAACTGCCGCCGCCGCATAAAAGTAACAGGCCGCCGATATATCCGGCTCTATCTCGTATACAGTCCTGTTATAAACAGATTCCCCGGGAATCAGATATTCGCCGTTTGAAAACTCTGTTTTGACTCCGAATTCCTCCATCATACGCCTGGTAATATTAATATAAGGCCCATCCTTTTTTTCACCGGTGACTTTTATCCGCAAACCATTTTCGGCCATAGGCCCTGTCAGCAAAAGTGCGCTCAGGAATTGTGTGCTCTCACTGAAATTAATTTCAGTATCGTTTTTTACCCCCCCTATGGCACGGCACCCGGTTATTTCCACAGGCAGATACCATCTCCCATATCCCACACTGTCATTTGGCCAGGCAAATGACGTCCCTAATCTTTGCAAAGCCAAAAAAAGGGGCTTCATTGGTCTTTTCTCCATCTGAGGCGACGCACTAACGCGATAAGTCCCGGCTGAGAACCCAAGCATGGCCGTCAAAAACCGCGCCGCTGTCCCGGCGCTGCCCACATAAATATCCCCTGAAGAAAGGGGGATCTTCCCATTACAGCCTGCCACTGTCACCTGCCGCTCATCCTCCGATACCGACAGCCCAAACCCCAGCGTTTTTAATGCCTCAAGGAATACACGACAGTCATCTGAGAACTGGACTCCCCTGAGAGTCACAGATCCTGACGACAGGGCAGACATGAGAAGCGCCCGGTTCGTTATGCTCTTCGAACCAGGTACCTCCACCGTCCAGTTTGTCGGCCCGATCGGCCTTTTTACCTCGTAAAACTCCATATCGACATCCGCCGCCCCCATGAGGCCCTCATTAAAAAATATCTATCCTGTGCCTGATGCTCAGGTATTTCCCGCATCGACATCCTCAGTACCAACAGTATCTCCGGTATCATCAACGCCCTGATCGGCATTTCCGGTATCATCACCACTGTCTGTTTCCACTTCCTCCTCATCATCATCCCAGGCCTCATCCGGTTCCCCGGCATCCCCCTGTATGCTGTCAGGCACATCGTCCGTGACAGCATCCGTGATCTCATCCGTCTCCTCGTCTTCCTCTGTCTCCTCGTCATCTATCACTTCATCGGGACTCTCCTCCTCGTCCTCCACAGCTGTATCCCAGCCGGAAGTATCAAACTGCAGATCAAAGTATCTGGCAGGAAGCCCGTCTATCATTTCCAGCATAGCTTCCTTCCATATATAGAGGGGATAAGTACCGCCCTGGAGACCGTTAACTGTCTTCGGTGTATCACAGCCCACCCAGACCGCGATAGTATAATACGGAGTGTACCCGCAGAACCACCCGGCCTTATTGTCATTGGTGGTTCCGGTCTTTCCGGCAGCCTCAGTACCTGTGTAAGAATACCATGAAGAATTCGACGCTGTACCGTCAGTAAGCACACCTTCCATGACATCCGTCATCTCATCCGCGGCTTCCCTGTCATAGATTGTCTTAGTCTCATAGCCTTTGTAAATATTATTTCCGTCGCTGTCATATATGCTGTCAATGCAGTCAGTCTGTATATACTCTCCGTGATTTTCCAGTGTATAATAAGCATTCGCCATCTCAACAGTGGTGACTCCGTAGGTCAGTCCGCCCAGGGCAGCGCTTAAGGTATAGTCACCGGGCATTATTTTCGTAAAGCCCATGTTTGTCACATAGGAAAGTCCCAGCCTGGGAGTGAGCTGGTTAAAGAGCCAGTACGCACAGCCGTTTAAGCTCTTCTCCACCGCCGAACGGAGTGTCACATCATTTCCATCCATTTTATTTATATCCTCATAATTGCTGGTCTTGGCCTCATCCACATCAATATTTTTAAGGATGGAGTTGGGATTGTAGCCACTGCACAGGGCCGGGGTATATACCGCAATGGGTTTAAAAGAGCTGCCCGGCTGGGCGTAGCCCTGATAGGCGCGGTTTAATGAATATACATTGTCAGAACCCTCCTGGGTGCGGCCTCCGATAATAGCCGTCACCTTGCCCGTGCTGTTGTCTATGACCGTCATGGCCCCCTGGAGCTCATATATGCCCTCGGATGTCAGGCTGTCGCTGAAAGAAAGCTGTTCATCAAGTATCTCCTGCATGGCATCCTGTGCATCCAGGTCGATGGTAGTATAAACCTCGTAGCCGCCGGTATAGAGCTTGTGCTTCGCCTGGGCGTAATACTCGTCATATTCATTTGCATAGCTGTTGTAATCGTCATCACTGTCAAACTCGTACCTGAATTCGAAGCCGTCCTGTTTCATCAGATACCGCACCGCACAGTTGATGGCGTAGGTGGTTTCATAATTATAGAAAGCGTTAGCTTCCTCAGGGGTCAGGACGGTGACAGTCTCTGCCAGAGCCAGCTGACAGGCATCCCCGGAAATGTAGCCGCACTCCTCCATATCATTTAAAATCTTGTCCCGGCGCGTCAGGGCATTTTCAGGTTCCTTTAAGGGATTGTAATACTCCGGCCGGTTGGGAATGGCACAGATATAGGCTGTCTCCGACAGGGTAAGCTCATTGATATGCCTGGAAAAATATTTCTCTGCAGCATCCTCCACCCCGTAAATACCGTTGGCAAAGCAGCAGGTATTGCAATAGAATTCCATGATATCTTCCTTGGAGTACTTTTTTGTAAGCTGTCTGGCGATAAATATTTCCCTGACTTTCCTCAGCATAGTCTTCTCGTTTGACAGATAGACTCCTCTGGCCAGCTGCTGGGTGATGGTGCTGGCTCCCTCGGAGACTGTGCCCCTCGACTTGATATAATTCAGCAAAACCCTCGCTATTCCCTTGTAATCCACACCGGAATTCTTCCAGAAAGTCCGATCCTCCACGGCCACGAAAGCATTGATCACATTAGCCGGAATCTCATCATAAGTCAGATAGGTGGCATCTTCATCCTCGGCCAGCTCGGCTATCTTCGTACCGTCCGAGCTGTAAATGAAAGTGGTCTCGGCCCGCCTGAAATCATCCGGGGAGCTCTCCCCAACTATCTCCTTTGCCTCTTTCGCACAGGAAAAAAGGGTCTCCCCCGTCTTCTTATACATAAACATATTCCCTGCTATGAAAAGCACGGCCAGGGCAATGACAAGGCATCCCACTACTCTCAGGAAAATACGGAAAAAATCCTTTCTCCGGGCTATCCGAAGCTTTTTCCTATACTTTCCGGGACTCATGGGATGCTTGATATTCTGCGCTTTAAGGCGCTTTACATGAGATCTTATCTTCTTTTTCATAATTGTCAAATGATGATGTTGAGATCAAATAAGATGATACCGGGGTCAAAAGGCATGATATGACTGATCACTTCATACTTCGTATCATCACATCAGGCAAGGGCCGCCACTCTCTTCTTTAAATATCCTTCCACATCCTCTCTGGGAATGTCCAAGGAAACAGACATTTCCCCATATAACTCATGTTCTGCCGCTTTTAAGTAACGCTCATCAAGAGCCGTGATCTTCTTACCCGCATTGAGCCTTTCTGTCTGACGGGTACGCAGGGTCTTGATAATGCTGACCCAGGCCTGGCCGCTGCAGGACTTAAGCGCCTCCTTGTAGCTGGCCTCACGCTTCTTCTCGTCAACCACGATAAGCTCCGCTATACTCGGAATACTGTCTATAAACTCATTAGCCTCATCTTTTGTCATGACCGGCCTGATCACTGCCTTGGTATTATCGGTGGGCAGATACACTGTCCCCCTGGTATTCTGAACCGGCTGCATGATATAATAAAGCCTGTTGGCATCCACTCCCGGAATATCCACATGGGAAATGTCCTGGATAAGGCACACTCCCTTGCTCCCATAAACTACATACTCCCCTTTTGAAAACATATTATCACTCCTAATTCCTGATCCCTGTCTCTCCACTACTCTTTAAAAACCGATTTCCCCAGACTTCCAGCTCATGAAAGTCTGTCCGTCCAATGTGCAGCCATATGGGAATGCCGGCAACCTCATCTGCCTGTCCACGGTACGAATCTTCTATATCATATCACGAATTCTCAAAAATGTCACCAAAAATTTAAATTGTTCGAAATTTTTCTATATTGTCAGTCACTTCGACTTTTTACGACGTCTTCTGTTGAAAACCCCGCTTTGATCCCTAATCTCATTTTTTCAACAATAACTCAAAACTTTTCGCTAAATAGCACCTCTTTTTTTTCATTGATTTTTTCCTGTAAACTCCTTATAATCATAAAATATAGGGGAAATTTTATGAGTGAGGAAATGAATGCGATTAAAGAGAGAGAAAATCCTGATCCGGCGGCTGAGAAAAAACTGGACGAGGATGCATATTTTATACCTGAAGACAAGCCTATAGTAGAGGTCAATGACTTTGTGCCTCCGGAGAAGCTCTATGATCAGCTGCTGGAGAGCATCAGGAAATACCACCCCTCCGAGGACATTTCCATGGTGGAGAAGGCTTATCATGTGGCCAGTAAGGCCCATGAGGGCCAGTACAGGAAGTCCGGGGAGCCCTACATCACCCACCCGCTGTATGTGGCTATCATCCTGGCGGAGCTGGAGATGGACAAAGAGACTATAGTGGCCGGCCTCTTACACGATGTGGTGGAGGACACGGTACTCACCGAGGCGGAGATCACCAGGCAGTTCGGGTCGGAGGTGGCTCTGCTGGTGGACGGCGTGACGAAGCTGGGCCAGCTCTCCTACGACGCAGATAAGGTGGAGGAACAGGCGGAGAACCTGCGGAAGATGTTTCTGGCCATGGCCAGGGACATTCGGGTCATCATCATCAAGCTGGCCGATCGCCTTCACAACATGCGCACCCTCCAGTACATGAAGCCGGAGAAGCAGAAGGAGAAAGCCCAGGAGACTATGGACATCTATGCGCCCATAGCCCAGAGACTGGGCATCTCCAAGATTAAGATAGAGCTGGATGACCTGGCATTAAAATATCTGGATTCTGACGCCTATTACGATCTGGTTGAGAAGATTGCCCAGAGGAAATCGGCCCGGGAGGCCTATATTGAGTCTCTCGTGACTGAGGTCAGTAAAATAGTGAAAGAAGCCGGTATCAAGGCTACCGTAGTGGGCAGGGCGAAGCATTTCTTCAGCATATATAAGAAAATGATGCGCCAGGGCAAGACCCTGGATGAGATTTATGATCTCTTCGCTATCCGCATTATAGTGGAAAATGTGAAGGACTGCTATGCGGCTCTGGGAGTGATCCATGAGAAGTACACTCCCATCCCGGGACGCTTCAAGGATTACATAGCTATGCCGAAGCCGAATATGTACCAATCTCTCCACACCACTCTTATTGGCCCCAGCGGCAGGCCTTTCGAGGTGCAGATTCGCACTGAGGAAATGCATAAAACCTCTGAATACGGTATCGCTGCCCACTGGAAATATAAAGAAGCGAATAATGGCAATGCCATCGGAGGAGAGGAGGAAAAGCTGACCTGGCTGCGCCAGATCCTGGAATGGCAGCAGGGCACAGATGACAACAGGGAGTTTCTGAACCTCTTAAAGACTGACCTGGATCTGTTCTCCGATTCAGTCTTCTGCTTCACCCCCAACGGCGAGGTGAAGTCCCTGCCGGCAGGCTCCACAGCCATAGATTTCGCCTATGCCATCCACAGTGCCGTGGGCAACCGCATGATAGGTGCCAAGGCCAACGGCAAGATGGTTCCCATTGACTATCAACTGCAGAACGGCGACCAGATAGAGATAGTTACCTCAGCGAATTCCAAAGGGCCCAGTCAGGACTGGCTGAATATAGTAAAGAGCCCCCAGGCCCGGAGCAAGATAAACCAGTGGTTCCGCCACGAGCACAAGGAGGACAACATTCTCAAAGGCAAGGACATGCTGGCGGCCTACTGCAAGAGTAAGGGGATTAATTTTTCCGAGATAAATAAGCCTGCCTATCAGGAGAAAGTCCAGAAAAAGTATGGTTTCCGGGACTGGGATTCAGTTTTGGCGGCTGTAGGTCACGGCGGTCTCCGCGAGACCCAGATCATCAACCGCATGATGGATGAGCAGCGCCGCGAAGTGAAGGAGAATGAGACTGATGACGAGGTGCTCACAGCCATGGCGGCCGGCAAGGGCAAGCCCATTAAGGGAGTCCGTTCCGGCAGGCAGAGCGGCATAGTAGTCAGGGGTCTCTCCGATGTGGCAGTGCATTTCTCCAAATGCTGCAGTCCGGTCCCGGGTGACGAGATCATAGGATTTGTCACCAGAGGACGGGGTGTGTCCATCCACAGAACGGACTGCAAAAATATCATTCAGCTGCCGGAATTTGACAGGGACAGACTCATAGAGGCCGAGTGGCAGAACGGCTCCGCTGAGGAGGAAAGTTCCAGCGAGAAGTATCTGGCGGAATTGCGGATATATGCCAATAACCGCACCGGATTAATAGTGGATATCTCCAGGATATTTACCGAGAGGGGTATTGACATAGTCTCGATAAATTCCCGGACCAGCAAGAAAGGTATAGCCACCATCTCGGTATCCTTCCACACAAAGGGAAAGGATGAACTGGCTTCCCTGAACGAAAAGCTGAAGAATATAGAGAGCGTGTTTGACATAGAGCGGACTACCGCCTGATTAAAGGAGGGTGCATGGCTGATTTACAGATTTATGAGTACAATGTAGGTGATATAGGAACCAATTGTTATTTTCTGGTAAATACTGACACGAAGGAAGCCATAGTCGTCGATCCCGGCGGCTCGGTGCCCATGCTGGAGAAAAATATCAGGAATCTGGGGATCACTCCGGTGGCTATTTTTCTGACCCACGCCCATTATGATCATGCCCACGGCGTGAAAGAGCTTAAGGGCAGATACCCTGTCCCGGTCTATGTAAGCAAGGCAGAAAGAGAGCTCATGTGTGACGCGGGGATGAATGTCTCCTCCATGTTCGGCTGTGCGGAAACCTACGAAGCGGACGTCTTCTTAAGTGACGGAGACCATCTGGACACCGCCGGATTCTCCATAGAGGTGATACATACTCCCGGCCATACTCCCGGTGGCTGCTGCTATTATTTCCCGGAGAATAAGGTATTGATCAGCGGTGATACCCTCTTTGCTGAATCGGTGGGGAGAACGGATTTTCCCGGCGGCAGCATGTCACAGCTGGTGAGAGGTATCAGGGAAAAGCTGATGGTGCTTCCCAGAGACACAGGTGTTTATCCGGGACACATGGGGCACACCACCATCGGGCATGAAGCGGACTACAATCCGTTTCTTTAGGTCGCGATTGCAAAACGACATGGCACGGAGTAATATTCACAAGGAATGATATTTGCGGCTTTAAATGAGGCGAACTTTGAATATGACATTCACTCCCTGATAAAGGCCTTTTATCCTGAGGAGGAAGTGCTGGTGAAGGCTGGATTGCCTGAGGCACTTATAGCTGAGCACCCGGAGGCCTCCTTTTATATAGTGGTGGACTATGGCAGGGAAAATATAGGGATTGCCCTTTACAGCAGGAGTGAGCCCATGGCGGACAGGCTGGTGGCCGTGGATGCCGCTGATCGGAAAGAGACAAAGAACCGCTTAAAGCAGACCCTGTACAAGCTGCTCTCGGAGTATTCCGGAAAGGCTCTTCCCTGGGGGACGCTGACCGGCATCCGCCCGGTGAAGATCCCCATGGATATGATAAACCATGGGAGCAGCGACGACGAGATCCGCTCCTACATGGAGGAGACATACTTCGCCTCCCCGGAGAAGATCGACTTAAGCATTGAGATAGCCAAGCGTGAGCGGGAAGTGCTCTCCCGGCTGGACTATGAGAATGGATACAGCCTGTATGTAGGCATTCCTTTCTGTCCCAGCACTTGTCTCTACTGTTCCTTTACATCCTATCCTATCACTGCCTGGAAAGAGCGGGTGGACGAGTATCTGGATGCCCTCTGCCGGGAGATAGAGGCCACAGCCGATATGTGTCGGGGTAAATATTTGAACTCAGTATACATTGGAGGCGGCACTCCCACCTCTCTCATGCCGGAACAGCTTGACAGGCTGATAGGGCAGATAGGCGAGAGCTTTCATTTATGTGGCAAAGATAGCAGGATAGTGTATGGGGGTCTGCCGGATGGAGGCCTTGAATCCGGAGAAATCACCGGCAGCGGGAAAGCCTTACAGCAGATCCATCCCTCAAACCACCTTCTGGAATTTACCGTGGAGGCGGGGAGGCCGGACAGCATCACCGAGAGGAAGCTGGAGGTGCTTAAAAAGCGCAACATTTCCCGCATATCTGTTAATCCCCAGACCATGAATGAGGAGACTCTGAGGCTCATCGGCAGAGCCCACAGCGTGGAGCAGGTAAAGGAGAGCTTTCATCTGGCAAGAGATATGGGTTTTGACAATATCAATATGGATCTCATCGTGGGGCTGCCCCAGGAAGACATAAAGGATGTCCGTCGGACCATGGATGAGATAACGGCCCTCATGCCTGACAATGTGACAGTCCACTCCCTGGCTGTAAAGCGGGCTTCACGCCTTCGGATAAGGCGGGAAGATTATCAGGGGCTCCGCATGGAGAATACCCGGGACATCATCAGGCTCACAGCTGAGAGCTGCCGGAAAATGGGACTTTTCCCCTATTACCTCTAACGCCAGAAGAACATGATGGGGAATTTCGAGAACGTGGGCTACGCCGCGCCCGGCAGAGCCGGGATCTACAATATCCTCATCATGGAGGAGGTCCAGACCATCATGGCAGTAGGGGCCGGAGCCACGTCGAAGATGGTATTCCTGGGAGGCAAGCGGATAGAGCGGGCCGGAAACGTGAAAGATGTGGGTATTTACATTGACCGCGTCGATGAGATGATCTCGAGAAAAAGAAAACTTATCGATCGCTGTGCGTCTGAGGAGGCGCAGGCAGATTGATCGTTGACAAAAGTAAATCACGGAAACAAATTCATCTGATAAGGAGGAGAAGACATGGCATTAAAAAAGAAACCGGTAAACGGAATGAGAGACATCACGCCTGAAGAAATGGGGATCCGTTTACATGTGCAAAATGTTATCCGAGAGACTTATGAGTCCTATGGCTTTGTGCCGATCGAGACTCCCTGCCTGGAGTCCATCGGAAATCTGACCAGCAGGCAGGGCGGTGAGAATGAGAAGCTGATATTCAAGGTATTGAAGAGAGGCGAAAAGCTTAAGCTGGATACGGCAGAGTGTGAGGCGGATCTGGTGGACATGGGGCTTCGGTACGATCTGACAGTACCTCTTTGCCGCTATTACGCTAATAACGCCAATGACCTTCCCATCCCGTTTAAGGCCATACAGATGGGTAATGTCTGGCGGGCAGACCGGCCGCAGAAGGGTCGTTACCGTCAGTTTATGCAGTGTGATATCGATGTTATCGGTGAGTCTGCCGCTATTGCGGAAGTAGAGCTGATCCTGGCCACCTCTGTCGCTTTAGGCAGGATTGGATTCCAGAATTTTGATATCCGCATAAATGAACGCCGTATATTAAAAGCCATGGCCGAGTACAGCGGTTTCAACGAGAGCGATTATGATACACTGTTTATCATTTTAGACAAGATGGACAAGATCGGAATGAATGGTGTCAGGGAGGAGCTTATAAAGGAAAGCTTTGATGAAACTGTCATCAATAAATATCTGGCCCTGTTTGACGGGGTGAAGGCCGCGGACGACGGCTTCGAATGGCTGGTAAAAGAGCTCGGTGATCTGCTGCCGGACGAAGTGTCTGATAACATAAGGGAGATCGTTGAGGGCGTTGACATATCGAAAACCGTTAAGTTCAATATGGTCTTTGACCCGACCCTGGCCCGAGGCATGTCTTACTATACCGGCACCATTTTTGAGATAAGTATTCCGGATTTCGGTATCAGCTGCGGAGGCGGTGGACGTTATGATGAGATGGTCGGGAAGTTTATGGGGCATGACGTGCCGGCCTGCGGATTCTCCATCGGTTTCGAGCGAATCATCATGCTGCTCATGGAGAGCGGATTCCGAGTTCCCCAGACCAGGCTTAAGATGGCATATCTGATCGAGAGGGGCATGCCTCCGAAAATGATGTCGGAGATTACAGCAAAAGCACAGATCTCCAGGGATTTGGGAGAACAGGTGCTCACCGTATACATGAATAA
>JAJPYU010000295.1 GCA_021204765.1 Clostridiales bacterium | reverse complement strand
GTCCGCTGACTGTGAGATTAGTGGGCTTCCCGAAGAAATCCCGTGAGTAGTCCACCGTTCCGTCGGCATTTAAAGGGATGTTTGCCGGATCCAGGGTCGTCACCCGGAACATCTCTCCCGCTCCCTCACAGTCGCTGCCGGTGATCAGTGGGGTATTCACGTAGACGAAGTCCCTCTCCTGGAAAAACTTATGAATGGCATAAGCCGCCAAAGATCTCACCCGGAAAACCGCCTCGAAAGTGTTTGCCCTGGGTCTCAGATGGGAGATGGTCCTGAGGAATTCAAAGGAATGCCTTTTTTTCTGCAGGGGATAATCCGGGGAGGACTCTCCCTCTATCTCCACTTCCGCAGCCTGTATCTCAAAGGGCTGCTTCGCCTGGGGTGTGGGAATGAGCTGTCCGGTCACTATGACCGCAGCACCCACATTCAGCTTTGATACCGCGGCGTAATTTTCCAGATCATCATTAAAAACCACCTGGATCGGTTCAAAGAAAGTGCCGTCATTTACAGTCAGGAAGCTGACCGTCTTGGAATTTCTCAGGCTCCTGACCCAGCCACCGACAGATACTTCTTTATTCAGATATTCTTCCCTGTTCCTGAATATGTCTCTTATATTTACCATGTCTTAACCCCCTGCCGCCCGCAGTTCACGTAAGTCCGCATGGGCATTTATTCTTCCGCATCCTCCGCCTCATCGTCTTCGGACTCATCAGCCACGCTGTCCTCTGCCTCATCGTCTTCGGCTCCGTCCTCATCTGCGGCTTCCTCAGCCTCCCCTGTCTCCGGCACAATAACAGTAGCCGCATCCATGACGGTATTAAGAGCCACATTTTCCGCATAGATCAGCATCAGGGATTCCTCACCGCCGTAGTCTTCATAGATATCATCAGTGGTGCTGTATCCGTAATAAGAAACGAAATAATCCACGAAATCGTCAAAATCGCTTCTGGAAATAGTTAGTCCCTGATCTGCGATGATGGCCTGGAGTATCAATTCCTCAGTGAGGCTGACAGTCGCATTTTCCGTTGCGTAATCATTAAAGGCATCCTCATCCTCACAGCCGTAGTAAGTGGAGATATACTCGTCGAAATCCATGCCGTAGTACTCAGCCCCGGCCTGGGCATTAGAAATGTAACTGTCTATCTCATCACTTAACATATCATCGGGGATATCCACTTCGCAGATATCCATCAGCTGCTCCAGGATCAGATCCTGAGTCTCACTGGTCTTCTCGCTCTCGTAGGTGCTTGTCAGGCCATCCTCAATATAATTGTACATATCCTCCACAGTGGAAAGACTGTATGCGCTGAAATTCTCCGCAATATAGTCATCAGTCATATCGTCATAAGCCAGGGTCTGTTCCTCCACGATGGAGTTGACCGTCACGGTAAAAACCACATCCTGTCCGGCCAGATCCTCATTAGAGTAATCTTCGGGGAAAGTGAGATCCAGATCCACGGTGTCTCCCACAGCCACTCCGATAAGGCCATCCTCGAAGCCGTCTATAAAAGTACCGGAGCCTATGGTCAGATCATAGCCCTCGGCAGTACCCCCATCGAAAGCCACACCATCCTGGGTGCCGACGTAATCAATATTTACCGTGTCACCCTCCTCGACCTCAGTCTTGTCGGTCTCCACATAGACCGGGTAGGACGGCAGGATGTACTCCTCAATATATTCCCTGACATCCCCATCAGTCACCTCGTAGCTGGAGCTGAGCTCAACAGTCAGCTCCATGTAATCGGCCGGCAGGGTCACATAATCAGTCACGTCGTAATCTAAGCCGTCGAGAAGCTCTGCAGTCGTAACCGTGTCGTCCTCCTCCACAGTGGATATACTGGCCTGCTCCTCAGTCTCGTCCGAGCCGCAGCCCGCAAATATTGTTACCGCTGCCATAGTGCAGACCAGCAACGCCGCTATTTTCTTTTTCATCACAAATGCCCTCTCTTTTCACCGTTTTTTGTTACTTTTCACAAACATAATGAGAATACCACAATTCCTCCCAAATGGAAAGTGATTACACTTTTTTTCTTGTATTTTAAAAGGATAGATGGTAGAATAAACACCAGTCAGCGGTGCGGGACACGCTGCCGCAAGAAGTACAGGACAGGAGGCAGATGCCGTGAGTGCCAGATGGATAGTTCTAATAATCGTAATGGCCATATTGGTGGCCGCTATCATAGCTTTATATATTCTTTCCAAGAGGAGCGAGAAGAAGCGGGATGAGCAGCAGAAGATAATAGACGAGACTGCCCAGTTCTATACCGTCCTCATTATAGACAAGAAGAAGCTGCGCATGAAGGATTCCGGTCTGCCCCAGAACGTCATCGACCAGACACCCCGATATGCGAAGATAGCCAAGGTCCCCTGTGTGAAGGTAAAGGTAGGTCCCAAGGTCATGACCATGATTGCGGACAATGACATCTTCGACCTGATCCCGGTGAAGAAGGAGGTCAAAGTAAAGGCCTCCGGTATATACATCACCGATGTGAGAGGCGTTCGGGCTCCGTTGGAGAAGAAGGAAAAGAAGAAAGGCCCTTTCTCCAGGATTACCGACTTTGCCCAGGGCAGGACGAGGAAATGAATACAGCGAGTGCAACGAAAGGAGCAGATGGTTTTCACCTGCTCCTTTTTTCTTTATCCTATACGCACAGGACAAACCGCATCCCTGCCCGGTTTAATAGTCTTCTATGTGTACCAGCTGTGCCGCATCAACCCCGAAAGGCAGGATAGTGCTGGCAAATTCTTTGAATTTGTTGGCAGCGTCGCTCACATAGAAACTATATTTCTTTACCGCTTTTTCTTCATCCGTCTTTCCCGGATCCATTGCATTTGCCTCTGTTTTGTCAGGATCATGCCCGGCTTCCACCCGCTTTCCATCATTTGCTATCCCTTCCCGCTCAAGCAGATCCTTAAGCTCCCTGGCAGTCTCGTAGGCTGGATTTACCAGGGTCACGCCATCACCCAGGATCTGCCTGAATGTCTCCCTGAGCAGCGGATAGTGGGTACAGCCCATGACCAGTGTATCGATACCGGTTTCCATCAATGGTTTAAGATAGCGTCTGGCCACTTCCAGTGTCACCAGATCATTTATCCATCCCTCCTCCACCAGAGGTACAAAGAGAGGACAGGCCTTGCCGTAAACCTGCACTCTGGGATTCTGCTCCTCTATGACCCGCGTGTAAAGCTCACTGGCTATAGTACTTTCGGTGGCGATAACACCCACCTTTCCTGTTTTCGTGGACTCGGCAGCCACCCTTGCCCCGGGGACGACCACTCCTATGACAGGTATATCAAGCTCCGGCTGCAGGGTCTCCAATGCAAGGGCACTGGCGGTATTGCAGGCCACCACAACGGCCTTCACGCTTTTAGTCTGCAGAAAATGCACGATCTGCCTGGAAAATCTGATGATCGTCTCCCGGGATTTGCTGCCATAGGGCACCCGGGCTGTATCGCCGAAATATATGATATACTCGTCGGGAAGCTGATGCATGATCTCCCTTGCCACTGTCAGTCCCCCGACTCCTGAATCGAAGACCCCTATTGGGGCATATTTTATATCTTCCATGCCAAAAACCTTTCGCCGCCGGGATGTCTTCCCGCACTTTCATGATCAGCCTTGTCCCTCCGCCTGCTCCTGCTCCCGGATTATGCGCTTCACTCCCTGGGTTTGATGCTCCAGATGCATCCGGGTAATGGCAGCCGCCTTGTCGGCATCCCGATCCTTTATGGCCTCATACAGCTGCCTGTGCTCCTCCAAAAGCCAGGGATATACCGATATATCCTTCAGATACTCCACCCTGTATCGGTACATCTGCTCGCGGAAATTGCTGAGGAGTCCCAGAAGCTTGGGGTTGTCAGCCACATTGTAAAAGACATCGTGGAAATTCTCATCTGCCCTGGCTATAGCCGTGATACCGCCCGAAGCAGTCTCCTTTGCAAAATTCTCCATGGAGATTTTCAACTGGGTTATTTCCGTCTCGGAAATATTCTGGCAGGAGAGACGCACCGCCAATTCCTCCAGGGCACATCGTATCTGCAGTACATCGTCCACATCTTTCTCCGTCATCCGGGCCACCTCGGCACCTTTCCTGGGATAAGTGATGGCCAGGCCTTCCTGCTCCAGCATGCGGATAGCCTCACGGATGGGAGTACGGCTGACTCCAAGCTTCGCCGCCAGCTGCAGCTCCATAAGCCGTTCTCCGGGCTTTAGATCCCCTTTCAGGATGGCTGCCCTCAGCGTCCGGAAAACAACATCCCTAAGTGGCAGATATGCGTCCATCTCCAGTTCCAGATCGTCTGTCATATCTTACTTCCCCCTTTACCTGTGATTGGCATAAGTCTCCGATGCATAAACATTTTTCGCCAGACCTGATGCCTTCATGGCCTCGTAGGCATTTTTCAGGTCTTTCTCATATTTGAAAAGTCCGAAGACCGAGGGTCCGCTGCCGCTCATCATGGCAGCTGCGGCACCGTTTTCTCTCATCAGGGACTTGATCTCCCTTATCACGGGATACTCTGTAACAGTAACGGTCTCCAGGATATTTCCCATATTTTCAGCAATTGAGCTCAGATCTTTGCGGTTGATTCCCTCGATGATGCCGTCAATATTCGGATGAGGAGTGGAGGGCGTCAGCTTCAGCTGCCCATAGACATGCTTTGTGGATACCGCCACGCCGGGCTTCGCAATAAGCACCTGGCATCTGGGCATGGGAGGCAAAACCGTGATCTTCTCACCTATACCCTCAGCCAGAGCCGTACCCCGAATGACACAGAAAGGCACATCCGCTCCAATACCGGCACCTATAGCTGCCAGCTCTTCGGTCCTGATCCCCAGATGGAAAATGCGGTTCATGCCAACCAGAACTGCCGCCGCATCTGCACTGCCGCCTCCCAGGCCCGCTGAAACCGGTATGAATTTCTGCAATGTAATGTGCACTCCGTCCCGGATATCATACTTGTCCTTCAAAAGCTTCGCCGCCTTATAGGCCAGATTGCTCTCATCGGAGGGAACGTAGTAGAGATTTGCCTCCACATGTATATGAGGGGATCTGACCCGCCTTATCTCCACCCTGTCATAGAGATGGATGGACTGCATGATCATGCGGACATCATGATAGCCGTCCTCCCGCTCGCCTGTGACATCAAGGCCAATATTTATCTTCGCCAGCGCTTTCAGGCTGACCTCGTCGGGATTGCTTTTCGAGGGGGATCTGTGATAGGATCCTCCGTTGTAATTTCTTGCCATAGTTTACTTCCCTACCTGTATTGTGGATTTGGTATTCTGTATACAAAATATATTGTACTCGTAAAAATACAAAAGTCAAGGATAAATTAGATTGCGCTTGCGCATCCCCGCAGAGCGTTTTGTGTGATAACACAAAAGAGCCGCAGCATATTATTGTGCCACGGCTCCTGATTTCTGTTTTATCACATGATGTTGAGGTCAAATAAAATGATACCGCCGATTGCTCCGCATTTCACGCAGCTAACGCATACACTCACATTGCATCCCCTGTCATTTTCTCCTGTTTTACCTTATGATCGATGACGTGGCGGCTGGCCAGTTCTTTTTCAATATCATCCAGGGATATCCCCATCTCTATCATAAGCACCATGACGTGGTAGACCAGGTCAGAGATCTCGTAAATGGTCTCCTTTTTGTCTCCGGCTTTCCCGGCAATGATGACCTCAGTGGACTCTTCCCCGACTTTCTTTAAGATCTTGTCAATGCCTTTCTCAAAGAGGTAGGTGGTGTATGAGCCCTCCTTCTTCTCAGTCTTCCGGCCACGGATCAGCTCCATCAGGCCATCCAAAGTGAAGCCCGCATTCTCCGGATTGAGATAGAGCAGGTCGTTAAAGCAGGAATCCGTGCCCAGATGGCAGGCCGGACCCTCCTTCATCACCGTGACCACCAGGGCATCCCTGTCACAGTCCGCGGTGATGGAGTAAATGTGCTGGTAATTGCCGGAGGTCTCCCCTTTGAGCCAAAGCTCCTGCCTCGAACGGCTCCAGAAGCAGGTCAGGCCCTTCTCCATGGAGATTTTAAGGCTCTCCTCATTCATGTATGCCAGGGTCAGGACCTTCCCCGACTCGTAGTCCACAACTACCGCAGGGATGAGTCCGTCAGCGTCAAATCTTAAATCATTTATTGTAAGCATAGTTATCGTCCTCCAAATTCGAATTTTTTAAGGCACCCGCGTGAAAATGAGTCCATATACTCACTAAGTGATAAATGTGTAAGCTCGCAAGCTCGCTAAGTGTTCGCAGCATCGCGCCGCTGAAATGTATTACTGTTTATAATTCGCAGAATGCTCTTAGTATCGCAAGCCCTGCCGCCCCGCTCTTCTCCGGGTGGAACTGGCATCCAAACACGTTACCATCGCCTACCGCAGCTGTGAGCATTGCTCCATACTCAGTAGCTGCGATAAGGGACTCATCACAGTCAGTCGCATAATACGAATGCACGAAATACACATGGTCTCCTTCTCTGATGTACCTGAATATCGGGCTCTTGTCCCGGTCGGCGGGGAAGATCAATGCATTCCATCCTATCTGCGGGATCGCAAGCTCCTCCGGCACCACACCTTTCATAGGCACCACACGCCCCTTTATGAGACCCAGGCCCCTGTGCAGCCCGTACTCCTCGCTCTCATCGAAGAGCAGCTGCATCCCCAGGCAGATTCCCATGAGCGGCTTGCCCCTCTTCGCCTCGGAAATGATGACTGCATCCAGTCCCGTTTCGCGAAGCTTTTCCGCCGCATCTCCGAAGGCTCCTACTCCGGGGAGTATTATCCTCTCCGCAGCGCGTATCCCGTCGGGATCCCCGGTGACATTCACCTTTTCTCCCAGGGCATCCAGGGAGCTTTTCAGGGAAAAGAGATTCCCCACTCCGTAGTCAACTATAGCTGTCATCACAGCACTCCTTTCGTGGAGGGAATGCGCCCCTCCAAAGCCGGGTCAATAGCCACGGCTTCCCTGAGAGCCCTGGCGAAAGCCTTGAAAGCTCCCTCTATGATGTGGTGGGAATTCTTCCCGTCAAGCTGCTTTATATGGAGGCTGATATTGGCCTTTCTCACAAATGCCGCAAAGAACTCTTCCACCAGCTCTGTGTCAAAACAGCCCACCCTCTGTGTGGGAATGGAAAGTCCGTATCCCAGACAGCCCCGTCCGGAGATATCCACCGCACATAGTATCAGAGCCTCATCCATGGGAATGATGGCGTGAGCATAACGATTGATCCCGGCCATATCGCCGATAGCCTCAGCGAAAGCCTCTCCCAGGCAGATACCTATATCCTCAGTGCTGTGATGGCCGTCCACCTGAGTATCGCCCACGCATTTTACTTCCAGGTCAAATCCGCCGTGGCGGGCGAAAAGGGTCAGCATGTGATCCATAAACCCGACACCTGTGTCAATACAGGAAGCACCGGTCCCATCCAGATCAAGCTTTACGGAAATGTCAGTCTCCGCCGTCTTTCTCACTATCTCGCTGCACCTCATGTCATCTTCCTCCATTCTTCCTGTCTGTACCTTAAAACAGACACCCATACTCGCATTGTAAGCACCGGAATTTACAAAAGCCGATTGCAAGGCGTTACGCATTCCTGTGACCGCCGCCCTCATTAGCAGTCTGCAAAATTTCCCCGACCTTTTCGAGGAAAATCCGCATCTGGTGACTGCTGCCTATGGTAATACGATTGTAATCCTCTATGAGCGGATTGTCAAAATGCCTGACCAGCACCCCTCTGGCTTTCAACTGCCGGTAGAGCTCCCCGCCGCCAATGCGATCGCTCTTTGCAAAAAGGAAATTAGCCTTCGAGGGAAGGACTTCAAAGCCCAGATTCTTAAGTTCCGCCGCCGTCTTCTCCCTGGTCTGCTGTATCAATTCACAGTTTTCCCTGTAATAATCATTTTCATCAAGAGCCGCCCCGGCCGCCGCCAGGGTCAGGCGGTTGATATTATAGGGGTTGGTGGAATACTTTATCCGGTTAAGATCCGCTATGAGCTCGCTGTCCGCTATGGCAAATCCCAGCCTTGCGCCTGCCATGGATCTGGACTTGGAGAAGGTCTGTACCACCAGCAGGTTCTCATACTCCTTTGTGAGGGGCACGCAGGAAATGGCTCCGAAGTCCACGTAAGCCTCATCGATCAGGACTACCCTGTCTGGATTGGCCTCCGTTATCCTGCGGATATCCGCCTCGGAAAGAGTCAGGCCTGTGGGGGCGTTGGGATTCGCTATGACCACCATGCCGTCTCGCATCCCGTCGCTGCCGACCGCTGACCCGCCGAGATCCTGCTGAGCACCCCTGAGGCATTCGCCATCCAGAGGATGACAGTAGTCCTCCGGATCAATAGTGAAATCTTTCCGCAGGGGTATCGTACGGTATGGCACCCGGTGCAGATCGGCAAAGACCGGATAGAATCCGTAGGTGATATTGGGGAAGCGCACCACTCCGCCCGACAGGGCCATGAAGGCGAAATTTAAAATGTCATCGGACCCGTTGGAGAGATAGATATTCTCCGGCTTTACCCCATACATTTTCGCCAGCTTCTCCCTAAGCACTGTGCACTCCGGGTCGGGATAAAGGCGGAGGCGCTCAACTGCCGCCTCATCCAAAGCCTTTATGACCCCCGGTGAGGGCGGATAGGGGGATTCATTGGTGTTAAGTTTCACGTATTTCATGTCCTGAGGCTGCTCGCCGGGGGTGTAGGGGGCGAGACGGCGGTAGGGCTCATTCAAGAATCTGCTCATTTCATCATTATTCCTTATTTTCTGTTTATTATTCTTCTTTAAATCGGACAAGGGCGCTCCTTGCATGGGCTTCCAGTCCCTCCCGCCGGGCGAAAGCCGCTATGTCGTCAGCTACCTTGGCAAGAGCGTCTTTTGTGAAATAGGTGTATTGATATTTCTTTACAAAGTCGTCTACTGACAGGGGGCTGGAGAAGCGGGCCGTGCCGCTGGTGGGAAGGGTATGGTTGGGGCCTGCGAAGTAATCGCCCAGGGCCCCGGGACAGTTCTTACCTAAGAAAACTGACCCGGCATGGCGTATGGCATCCAGATAGTCGAAGGGATTATCCACGCAAAGCTCCAGATGTTCGGGAGCGATCTCGTTGGCTATGTCTATAGCCGTCATCAGATCATCGGCCACGATTATCTTACCGTTATTTTCTATGGAAGCCCGGGCTATCTCCTCTCTTGGCAGGGTCTTAAGCTGCCTGTCGATCTCAGCAGCCACGGCATCTGCAAGAGTCCGGGAGTCAGTCACCAGCACCGCGCTGGCCATCCTGTCATGCTCCGCCTGGGAGAGCATTTCCGCCGCCACATTCCCCGGATCGCAGCTTCCATCGGCCACCACCAGAATCTCGCTGGGACCGGCTATCATGTCTATGGCCACCTGTCCGTAAACCTGCCGCTTGGCCTCGGCCACGTAGGCATTCCCCGGGCCCACTATCTTATCCACTGCAGGGATGCTCTCCGTGCCAAACGTCAGGGCTGCTATGGCCTGAGCCCCGCCAACCTTGAATATCCTGTCTATACCGGCTATTTTTGCCGCCGCCAGTATGGCCGGGGGAACGGCTCCTCCCTTAGCTGGAGTCACCATGACTATCTCCTTTACCCCCGCAATCTTCGCCGGGATAGCATTCATCAGCACCGATGAGGGATAGGCAGCCGTGCCTCCGGGGACGTAGAGACCCACTTTATCGAGCGGAACTATCTTCTGGCCCATGACCTGACCCGGCCTGTCATTTATGATGAATCCGGTACGAACCTGCTTTTCATGGAAATTTCTGATATTTGCCGCCGCGCGCTCCAGTACTCCGATGAAATCTCCGCCCACCTCTTTGAGGGCAGCATCAAACTCCTCAGGGCTCACTTCCAGAGAAGAAAGCTTCGCACCATCGAATTGCTCGCAGTAAAAATACAGTGCGGCGTCGCCTAAGTCCGCCACCTTTCCCAGGATCTCCGTGACCGTCTCCGCCACGTCTGCCTGAGAGCTCTTTCTGGCAAATATCTCACTGTTTGGCACCTCGCCGTATTTCATTATCTTTATCATGGCCTCTTCCTCTCTGTCCTTAGCACTTCATCCTGAACACTCTTTTTCATGTCTATAGCTAATTGCTGCACGCTTTTCGCTCCCACAATTATTCGTAAAAATAATGCGGCATGTGGATCTTACCTATTAATGTGTTCTCGCATAGCATCAACTATGCGGTTTATCTCCACATTTTTAAATTTAAAACTCACCTTATTGGAGATGAGTCTGGCACTTACAGGCACTATCTTTTCCAAAACCACCAGATCATTTTCCTTCAAAGTCGTCCCGGTCTCCACGATATCCACGATGACATCGGAGAGCCCCAGTATGGGTGCCAGCTCAATGGAGCCCATGAGCTTTATGATGTCAATCTCCCGGCAGAGCCCGCTGTAATACTCCGAAGCGATGTGCGGGAACTTGGTCGCCACCTTAAGGGTCCTGCCGGTATTGTCATGAAAATCCCTTTTCCCGGCCACGGCCATGAAGCATTTCCCAACGCCAAGATCCAGCAGCTCATAGATATCAGGCCGATATTCCAGCAAAATATCCTTCCCTGCCACGCCGATGTCCGCGGCACCCCTCTCCACATATATGGCCACATCCGAGGGCTTCACCCAGAAGTAACGGATTCCCGCCTCATTATTCTCAAATATCAGCTTCCTGGAGTCCTCCCTGATCTCCGCGCAGGGATACCCCGCCGCCTCGAACATGTCATAGACCTGCTCGCCGAGCCGTCCCTTGGGAAGGGCTACATTTATCATGTCACTCAAAACAGATTCTCCTTATAAATACTATCTTCTCATGTTTATTCTATTATCACTGAGATAACGCTTCAGATCAGGGATCTGCACCTGCCCGAAATGGAAGATGGAGGCCGCCAGTCCTGCACTCACCCGGGGTATGATCCTGAACAGGGTAAGGAAATCCTCCATACCTCCTGCTCCGCCCGAGGCAATGACCGGCACGGACGAGATGCGGCAGACCGCATCCAGCATTTCCAGGTCAAAGCCCTGCTTCACTCCGTCGGTATCTATACTGTTCAGCACTATCTCCCCGGCACCCGAATCAATGCCGCGCTTTATCCACTCCAGGGCATCTATGCCCGTGGCCTCCCGTCCGCCCCTGGCGTAGACCTCGTAATGTCCACCCTGACGCTTCGCATCCACGGAGAGTACCACACACTGGTCGCCATATTTCTTCGCCGCCTCATGAATCAACGAGGGATTTTTTATTGCCCCGGAGTTCACGCTGACCTTGTCGGCTCCGCATTTTAACACCCGGTCGAAGTCCTCTATGGTGTTGATCCCGCCGCCCACAGTGAGAGGAATGAACACTGTCCGGGCCACTTCGGTCAAAATGTCAGTAAAGAGCGCCCGCCCCTCGGCTGAGGCCGTAATGTCGTAGAACACCAGCTCATCGGCACCGTTCTCCGAATAGTAGGAAGCCAGCTTCACCGGCGAGGAGACGTCCGCCAGATTCAGGAAATTCACGCCCTTCACCACCCGGCCGTCTTTCACATCCAGACAGGGGATAATTCTCTTAGTTATCATAAAGTCTTTTTCCCTTCGTGCTCTTGTTCACAAAATCTTTCTGTAAGCCACAAATGCAGCTTTTATGATACCCCACTCTTTTTTAAGTATCTTTAATTACCCCCGGCGGCGGCAATCGCTTCTGCCAGGTCTATGTCTCCGGTATAAATCGCCTTGCCCAGTATGGCCGCACTCATCTTCATCCCAGCCAGTGCTCTCACGTCATCTAATGTGGAGACTCCTCCCGAAGCCGTGATGTCCAAATTGAACTTCTCAGACAAATGTCTGTAAAGCTCCCGGTTAGTTCCCACCATGGCACCATCCTTTGAAATGTCGGTGCAAATGATGGTCCTCACCCCTATGTCCTGCATCCGGGCGCAAAACTCATCGCAGGTAATATCCGTCACCTCAGTCCAGCCCTTTATAGCCACCCTGTCCCCGGAAATATCAACACCCACAGCAATGGCCTCCGCACCGAACTTCCTGATGGCCGCCTCCACAAAGCCCGGCTCCGTGATGGCCGCCGTTCCCAGGATCAGCCGGTCCACGCCGATCTCCCGATACCTCTCTATAGTCTCCAGGGACCGTATCCCGCCGCCCAGCTCAGTATAAAGCGAAGTCTCTTCCACGATGGCTCTCACCGCCGCCATATTGGGCGTGTCGCCCGATTTTGCGCCCGCCAGGTCCACCATGTGCAGGCAGGACGCACCTTTCTCCTC
>JAJPYU010000128.1:6416-12396 GCA_021204765.1 Clostridiales bacterium | reverse complement strand
AGCCAAAGCAGCACCCGCCTCGCCAAAGGCGACTTTAAATGCGGGTGCTGCAGTTGCATTTCAGGCATCAGCTGGCTTATGTCTGAAATGTAACAACATTGCAGGTACTGCGTGTGAACTGTGATCATAGATATTGTGGCACTAAAGCGGATGTGTTATTATGATAAAAATACTTTCAGCAGAAAAGAACGAGGAGGGTGTATCATTGTCATGAGGGAGGGAGTAAATATGTCGGCCGAATTTTCAAATATAAAGTGCATAGCTTTTGATCTGGACTTTACCATCCTCAATAATACCAGGGAGCTTTCTCCCAGGACTGTCGATGTACTGGAGCGGGCCAGGAACGCGGGAATAGCGCTGCTGCCGGTGAGCGGCAGGCCATATGCCTCATTTCCTGATTGCATTCATGATCTGCCCGGGGTGGATTATGCGGTGACCTCCAATGGAGCTGTAGTGTACGATGTGCATACAGATAAGCGCCTGTATCAGCGCCTGCTTAAAGCTGCGGACGTCCGGGCCATAATGGGCGGGCTGGGTCATTTTTTCATGGAAGGTACGGTGACTTACGAGGCTATAGTGGAAGGCGTGGCCTATGCCGCCCGGGACTATGTGGCTGACCCTTCACCTTTCTGCGGAGGCAATCCCAAAGCAATCGAATACATACGCGAGACCAGATCCCCTGTGCCATATATTATCGATTTCATATATGACCATGCGGCCGGGCTGGATGCCATGGATGTGATAATAAAAGACACAGGAATGCATCATATGATAGAATCCACTGTACGCCGCAAGGCAAAAGAAGTGTATATCACTGCCACCGTTCCGGTGTGTATGGAGATCTCTCATGAGAAATGCGGCAAAGGCAACGGCCTTATGGCCGCACTGGAAATAATGGGGATTGCTCCTGAGGAGACCATAGCTTTCGGAGATGGGGACAATGATGCTGCTCTGCTGTCTGCCGCCGGTATCGGCGTGGCCATGGCCAACGCCCTGCCTGTATGCAGGGAGGCCGCTGATTATGTGACGGAACTCACCTCAGATAAGGATGGCGTTGCAGACTTTTTGGAAAAATATATATTATAAATCTTAAGGCTATCAGGTGTGCGTCGTCAGCATCACAACGGTTATTGAGCGGGAGGCGGAGTGCCTCCCCGGTTCGATGCGCATCCGACAGACTGCTGATAACCTGTGCGGGCCTGCGCTCTGCGCATAAAAAAGAGGCCTGCGCTTGCGTGCAGGCCTCGTAGACAGGGGGACAATTTAGCCTTCGATGGAGATAAATCTGCTCTCCTCGACCTCAGGCTTCTTCTCAATCTTCGGGACAATAATCTCCAGGACACCGTCGGTGAATTTCGCCTTGATGTCGTCCTGGGTCACTGCATCACCCACATAGAACTGCCTCTGGTAATGGCCGGTGAAGCGTTCCTTGCAGATGTAATGTGTGTTCTCGTCCTTCTCTTCTTTGTTCTCAGTACGGCTGGCGTGGATGGTCAGGTAACCGTCCTTTAACTCCGCATTGACGTCATCCTTGGAGAATCCCGGGAGATCCATCTCGATCTTGTAGCTGTCGCCGCAGTCGCTGATGTCAGTGCTCATCTGGTTCACGCTGCGGACACTGTGCATCGGAGGCGTGGGAGGGAAAGGATCCCTGAAAAAGTCATCAAACATGTTCTCCACAAAATTTCCTGCATAAATATTAGGTCTCATCATAAGTCATACCCTCTTTCTTTTATAGTTTAGCTGTGCCCGACTGGCGGGCATGTGTTTTTAAAGTCCCGGCAAGCTGTTTTTCCTGCCGTCCACTATGTTATAACACATTTATTAGCACTCGTCAAGAGCGAGTGCTAACATTTTTTAAAAATCTTTTATTTTTCAGCAATTTGTCATGTTTTTGTGGGTGAGGCTCGTCAATTCGCTCATTTTTTGTAAATGTAACTTGATTATTCCCTCATGTTTTTGTACAATACATTTCGCGAGGAAAATAAAATGCTTTATTTACAGAGAAAAATCGATGCTTTTCTTGCGAAATGGAAGAACGATCCGGACAGAAAGCCGCTGCTGGTAAAAGGTGCCAGACAGGTGGGAAAGACTGAATCCATTCGGCATTTCGCCGGTCCGGTTTATGGGAGCATTATATATATTAACTTCATTGAGGAGCCAAAATATAAGCTTATCTGCGAGGACGGATATGCTGTTGCTGATATTATCCGGAATATCTCACGCATAGATCCTGAGAAACATTTCCCGGAGGGGGATACACTTTTGTTTTTTGATGAAATCCAGGCTTATCCGGATATCGCTACCGCTCTTAAATTTTTTAAGCAGGATGGCCGTTTTGATGTAATCTGCAGCGGATTTCTTCTGGGTATTAATTATCGTACTATAGAAAGCAACAGTGTTGGATACAAGACTGATTATGATATGTACTCAATGGATTTCGAGGAATTTCTCATGGCGAAAGGCTATAGTGAGGATGCTGTATCAGACATGCTTTCACACATGGAGAGTGCGTACCCGTTTTCTCAGGCCGAGATGGCGGCTTACAACAGCCTGTTTACAGATTTCTGCATATTGGGAGGAATGCCTGCAGTTGTCAGGGAATATATTGAAAAAGATACATTTGAGGGATCTCTGGGATTACAGCGTCAGCTTATCATCGATTACAGGGAGGATATCCGTAAGTACGCCGTTGGCATGGATCAAACCAGGATTATGAATGTGTTCGACCGCATCCCGGTACAGCTTGCAAAGGATAATAAGAAATTCCAGATAACAAAAGTTGCCAATGGTGCCAGATTTAAGGATTACCGTGGATGTATCGAGTGGCTCGCCGATGCCGGTCTGATAAATATATGTTACTGCCTGCAGTTCCCGGAACTGCCTTTAAAGGGAAATTTTGACGAGAGCAAATATAAAATATATTTTAAGGATACCGGCTTGTTGGTGGCAATGCTGGACGAGGAGTCCCAGGAGGACTTGCGTATAAATAAGAATCTCGGCACCTACAAAGGAGCCCTGTATGAGAATATCACTGCTGATGCCCTGACGAAATGCGGCTGTTCCTTATATTATTATAAAAAAGAGAATTCGACACTGGAGGAAGATTTCTTTTTGAGGACATTTAAGAGTCTGGTGCCTGTGGAGGTGAAGGCCTCCAATGGAAAATCAAAGTCCCTGCATACCCTTATAGAAAGCGACCATTATCCTGATATCATTCACGGAATCAGGCTGACCGGAGGAAATATAGGATTTGAGGGAAAGATACACACATTCCCGCATTTCTGCACTTTTTTGATAAAGCGGTATTTGGCTGAGGTAACAGAGTATTAATGGTGCTAAGGTAAAATTATAATAAAGTACATGCGTTGGTATGTTATTGCCGACGTGAATCTGCTATGATAAATTAAAACCAAACGGGATTGTGTAATAACTAAAGAAACAGGAGGATTATCATGGAAATCAAGACTGACATTGAGATCGCACAGGCATGTGAGATGAAGAAGATCACTGAGATCGCCGCTGTTGCCGGAGTGGATGAGAAGTACCTGGAGCAGTACGGCAATTACAAGGCAAAGGTGGATTACACCATGCTTAAGGATATGGCAGACAAGCCCAATGGTAAGCTGGTGCTGGTGACAGCCATCAATCCTACCCCGGCCGGCGAGGGCAAGACGACCACCACCGTGGGCCTGGCAGACGGACTCAGGAAAATAGGAAAGAACGCTATTATGGCACTGCGTGAGCCTTCCCTGGGACCGGTCTTCGGGATTAAGGGCGGAGCCGCAGGCGGCGGATATGCCCAGGTAGTCCCCATGGAGGATATCAACCTTCACTTCACTGGTGATTTCCATGCCATCGGAGCGGCAAACAATCTGCTGGCCGCTATGCTGGACAATCACATCCAGCAAGGCAATGAGCTTGGCATAGACCCGAAGAAGATCACCTGGAAGCGTGCTGTGGACATGAATGACCGTCAGCTTCGTAATATAGTTGACGGACTGGGCGGCAAGATGAACGGTGTCCCCAGAGAGGATGGCTTTGATATCACCGTGGCCTCTGAGATCATGGCAGTGCTCTGCCTGGCCAGTGACATTCCTGACCTGAAGGAGAGGCTGGCGAGAATCATAGTCGGATATACATACGATGACAAACCGGTTACAGCAGGTCAGCTGAAGGCTCAGGGTGCTATGGCGGCACTCCTCAAGGATGCGCTTAAGCCGAATCTGGTGCAGAGCCTGGAAGGCACACCTGCCTTTGTCCACGGCGGACCTTTCGCAAATATCGCTCATGGCTGCAACTCTGTGACAGCTACCCGCATGGCCATGAAGCTTGGTGACTACGCCATCACGGAGGCCGGCTTCGGTGCTGACCTGGGTGCGGAGAAGTTCCTTGACATAAAGTGCCGCATGGCGGGGCTTACACCTTCCGCAGTAGTAGTTGTGGCTACTGTGAGAGCACTTAAGCACCACGGCGGTGTGGCCAAAGCTGACCTGAAAAATGAAAATCTGGAAGCCCTGGCAGCGGGACTGCCGAACCTGCTGCAGCACGTGGAGAATATCACCCAGGTATATAAGCTTCCCTGTGTTGTCGCTATAAACGCTTTCCCTACAGATACTGAAGCTGAGCTGAAACTGGTGGAAGATAAATGTAAAGAGCTGGGTGTGAACGTGGCTCTGTCCGAAGTGTGGGCCAAGGGCGGCGAGGGCGGCATGGCCCTGGCTGAGGAGGTTGTGAGACTCTGTGAGGAGCCGAATGATTTCACCTTCGCCTATGAGGATGACATGAGCATCATGGAGAAACTTAATGCCATTGCCACGAAGATTTACCACGCCGACGGCGTGCAGCTGGTGGGGGCGGCCGTAAAGCAGCTGAAGCAGCTGGAGGATCTGGGATTCTCCAATATGCCTATCTGCATGGCGAAGACCCAGTACAGCTTCTCCGACGACCAGACTCTGCTGGGCGCGCCGAAGGGATTCACCTTAAGTGTCAGGAACATGAAGGTTTCAGCGGGTGCAGGATTTATAGTAGCGCTGACCGGGGATATCATGACGATGCCCGGACTGCCGAAGGTACCTGCGGCTGAGAAGATCGATGTGGACGAGAACGGGGTTATTACGGGACTCTTCTGAATTATATTGCGAGAGCGTGAAACGCGGAGCAATCGACTTTTATAATTGGTGTGTTCGCTAAGTGAGTATGTTATTTTTTAGATAAGGGAAGAATGATATGGCAGAGATGACAGACAGAAGTTGTAAAGATTTTATAGAAGTCCTTGCATCCAAGGCCCCGGTTCCTGGCGGCGGCGGGGCCGCGGCTCTGGTGGGAGCCGTAGGGACTGCTTTGGGCGATATGGTTGGCAGCCTGACTGTGGGTAAGAAGAAGTATGCGGATGTGCAGGATGATGTGATCAGGCTGCAGGCAGAGGCGAAAGAGCTGGAGGCGCGTTTTCTGGAACTGGTGCAGCGGGACGCTAAGGTGTTCGAACCGTTGTCAAAAGCATATGGGCTTCCTAAAGAGACTGAAGAGCAGAAGGCACACAAGGACCAGGTGCTGGAGGCGGCTTATAAGGAGGCCTGCTCTGTTCCCATGGAGATCATGGAGTGCTGTGGCAAGGCTATAGTGCTGATCCATGAGATGGAAAAGATTGGCTCAGTGATAGCCATCAGTGATGCCGGGTGTGGAGCGGCCTGCTGCCGGGCGGCGCTTACCAGCGCGTCTTTAAATGTATTTATCAATACAAAATCCATGAAGGACAGGGAGTATGCTGATAAACTGGATGCACGGGCAAATGAGCTCCTGGATACCTATGTGCCGATGTGTGACGAAGTATTTGAAAAAGTGCTGGGGAGGCTTAAATAATATTATGGCTGAAATTTTAAAAGGGAAGCCTGTGGCAGACCGTATCAATGAGGGGAGTATCCGAATTTCGCGGCGGCTGTCACGAAAGGAGAAGACTTTGAAGAAAAAACGAAAAACT
>JAJPYU010000128.1:0-6406 GCA_021204765.1 Clostridiales bacterium | reverse complement strand
AGTAGGGACCGTGCGTTAAGTGCCGGGCGGATGGGAAGTTGCCCCCGGACGAAACACGAAATGTGTGCGGTACTGTCCTGCGTCCGCTGTCACCGGGGAAAGTCTCTTCTTTTCGCGGCGGCTGTCACGAAAGGAGAAGACTTTGAAGAAAAAACGAAAAACTTATAAATTGACCATGGATGCACTGATGGCAGCCCTGTGTTTTGTGCTGGGTTATCTTGCAATTGATATGGGCTTTATAAAAATATCGTTTGAGACTCTTCCTATACTTATCGGAGCGTTATTGTTCGGACCCCTGGATGGGATGATCATTGGTGCGCTGGGCTCGTTGCTTTACCAGTTTTTGAAATACGGATTATCCCTCACGACGGTGCTCTGGATCCTGCCGTATCCTGTTTTTGGGCTTATAGTCGGACGATATGCCCTGAAACGAAAATTTTCCCTGACAAGGAAACAAATATGGTTTATTATGATCGCTGGCCATCTGCTGGTCATGGTCATGAATACAGCTGTCATATATATTGACAGCAGGATTTACGGTTATTATACTTTTATATACGTGTTTGGTTCAATGATATTGCGCCTGGCAGTCTGCATAGCGGAAGCCGTAGTTTTCGCTGTGATAGTTCCGTTCATCTTAAAGGCAATAAGGCGCAGCCTGCATTTATGGGACGTTGACTGAGCCTTCTAATGCACATTTCAAAGCTTAAGATGACAAAATAAGGCTTTCATGATATACTTTTAACAGAGAAATGCTTTTTGTACCGATGACGCCAATGAAGCGGGCATGGGTATAAGATCTTACAGTTTTCGGAGGCTGTCATGAAGATAAGAGATATTTTAGCGGAGAAGAAACCCACGATTTCCTTTGAGATATTTCCGCCCAATGCCCGTATGTCGCTGGGTAAGGTTATGGCCGCGGCGGCACGCATGGCTATATTGGAGCCGGACTTCATGAGCGTGACTTACGGCGCTGCGGGAGGCACCAGGGCTGACACGGTAAAGATAGCCGGTTCTCTTAAAGAGCTTCTGGGCATTCCTACCATCGCTCATCTGACCTGCGTGGCTACTGAGAAGGAGCAGGTGAAGCGAATCGCCCTGGAGATGAAGGAAGCAGGAATCGAGAATGTGCTGGCTCTCCGCGGTGATATCCAGGAAGGCATAGAGTATCCCTCACCGGACTATTATACTCATGCCAATGAACTGGTGACGGAGCTTAAAAAGCTGGGTGATTTCTGTATCGGCGGAGCCTGTTATCCCGAAGGACATGTGGAGGCTGTCAGCAAAGAGAAAGACCTGGAATATCTGAAGCTAAAGGTGGACAGCGGCTGCGATTTCCTTACGACTCAGATGTTTTTCGATAACAATGCATTCAGAGACTTTATGGAAAAGTTAAGATCCATCGGGATTACTGTTCCCGTGCTGGCAGGCATCATGCCGGTGACCAGAGCCACACAGATCACCAGGATAGACAATCTGTCGGGAGCCAGTGTGCCCCCTGAGCTGATGCGGTTGGTGGAGCATTACGGAGACAATGCTGAATCCATGATGAAAGCGGGTATTGCCTTTGCCACTGAGCAGATACTTGATCTTGTTGCTTCGGGAGTGGATGGGATACATATTTATACCATGAACAAGCCGGGGGTGGCAATCCGCCTGATAGAGAATTTAAGAGGACTTATCTAAATGCAGAAGACGCCAGAGCTTTTGACATAGCATAAATTGATTTATATTTAGGGACGAGGAGGATTTATTATGGGAGCATCTAAAGTATATTTCACAGATTTTCGTACACCTTACGGAGGCACCCCGATTCCGGAAAAATTAAAGCAGTTGATCCTGAAAGGCGGTATGGCGGATATTGATTTCGAGGGAAAGTTTACCGCCATTAAGATGCACTTTGGTGAGCTGGGGAATGTGGCTTTCCTGAGGCCGAATTACGCTAAGGCGGTGGCCGATGTGGTAAAAAGCCTGGGCGGCATGCCTTTCCTCACTGACTGTAATACTCTCTATGTCGGATCCAGGAAGAATGCCATTGAGCATCTGGCCTGTGCCGCGGAGAATGGCTTTTCCGAGCTTTCCACCGGCTGTCCCATTATTATAGCCGATGGATTAAAGGGTACGGATGAGGCTCTGGTGCCGGTTAATGGCGGAGAGTATGTGAAGGAGGCCAAAATCGGCCGTGCCATTATGGACGCGGATATCTTTATCAGTCTGGCGCATTTCAAGGGACATGAGATGGCCGGATTTGGCGGAGCGATTAAGAATGTCGGCATGGGCTGCGGCAGCAGGGCCGGCAAGATGGAGCAGCACAATGCCGGAAAACCTAAAGTGAAGATTAAAGCATGCAGGGGATGCAGGCTCTGCTCTCGTCAGTGCGCCCAGGGTGCCATCTCCTATGAGGGCGGCAAGGCTTCTATCGACTGGGATAAATGCGTGGGCTGCGGCCGCTGCATCGGGGGCTGCAATTTCGACGCGATCCATCCTACTGATGACAGTTCAGCGAGAGATCTGGATCTGAAGATGGCAGAGTATGCCAAGGCGGTGGTTGACGGACGCCCGGCCTTTTATATTAATCTGGTAATGGACATCACGCCCAACTGTGACTGCCACTCCGAGAATGATGCGCCTATCCTTCCGGATATCGGAATGTTCTGCTCCTTTGACCCGGTAGCTTTAGATCAGGCCTGCGCGGATGCCTGCCTGGCCAGTGCACCAATGCCGAATTCTCAGCTGGGAGACAATATGGCGAAGGCTGATTTTGTGGATCACCACGATCATTTCTGCAATTCCACTCCGGAGTCCGAGTGGGAGACCTGCCTCACGCACGCCGAGAAGATTGGCCTGGGCAGCAGGGAATATGAGCTGGTGAAGCTGTAACGCATAATAAGAAATAAAAGGCGCTGCTGCGAGTGCAGCGGCGTTTATTTTACCGTAAATCCGAAAAAATTCTGAATTTGCGGCATGAAAATTGGAACCGATTAATTACATGATAATCCTTTTGCTCCATTTTCCTGTTGACAATATGTTATATATCACATATATTTAAATGGAAGGAGGAGAATTATAGTGTCTCATATTATAAAAAGTATTAATACAAATGATAATTTATGCATAGAGGCCATGTTTTTAGATGGGACAGTAAAGCAATATGACCTTCATAACATGTTCGCTGTTTATCCGAAAATGAAAGAGTTGGAAAAAAAAGATCTTTTTGATACGGCTAAGGTCGATGCGGGCGGTTATGGGATTTTTTGGAATGATGAATTAGATCTTGATGCCGAGACTATCTGGGCTGAGGGTGTAACTGTCAGGGAAGTTCCCACTGATACATTTTCCAGGCTGGCGGCTAATCTGGCTGAAGCAAGAAAGTTTGCCGGAGTTACTCAAAAGCAGCTGTCTGAGAAAACCGGTATATATCAATCGGATATCAGTAGGATAGAACATGGTCAGGCCAATCCATCTGTCAGTACTTTACAGCGTCTTGCTGATGGGATGAATATGGAGCTTAATATTGGGTTTACTGCAAAGAAATGATGTATATCTTTGATAGTGGGTCTGCTCTATGACGCCTATGGATTCACAAAAGGCACCGCTGCCTATTTCAGCGAATCCGCCTGTGTCGCAGAGCTCATGAAAATGTATCAGGCTCTGGTGGAGCCATCTTCAAATATTTAACCGGGACAGCTTTTGTAAGCCAGACCCCATTGACAGACAGGAAGAAATCATAGCCATCCTTGTTCATTTGCTGAGAGTATACTTCAAAAACTACAGATTTCCCGTGTCTGCTGCCGACTTTTACGGCTGTGCTGTAGTCTGATGATAAATGTACGTAGAGCCGTGATTTAGGCAATAATCCCTGCTTCATTATAGAATCCACATATTTCTCACTGGTTCCATGCCACAGCATTTCTGGTGGGGTGCGTTTTTCCAATTCGACATCAACAGGTACAGAGTGCCCCTGGTTTGCTCGGATCAGGGTCTTATCTTCGTTGAAAGAGTATCGTTGCTTTTCGTCTGTAGCGACGATGTCTTCGAGAATTTCCATGCTAAAAGGTTGAGTTTTTTGGATGCCTTTTATTAAATCAGAGACACCAGCCCATCCATGTTCATCAAGTTGTATGCCAATTACATCCGGGCGGTGACGTAATATCAGGCTGATATATTTGCTGGTGCTGTTCTTGCTTTTGCTCATGACGATTCTCCTTGCGATGCATGGATGCCTTGGATTTTATTGTCGGAGATTCTCTGAACTGCGGCAATCATTTCAGGATCTTCTTCCGGCACATAATATGGGTTCTCGTTCTCATTCACGTTGCGTATCCCGGCACGGCTGAGCACCTCTATGGATATACTGTCCATGATGGTTATGGCATCATCGGCGTATTTTTTCATGTCAATGCAGTAATAAAACCAGGCCAGAAAATCATAGGGGTGCTCTATGGGATGGATATAACCTTCATATGTCCAGAAAAGGTTTGCAAAGTTGAGAGCTTCCTCGGCTGTATGGCAGTGCGAGCGCAGATAATCATTCCAGCATGAGAAAACCTCGCTCCATCCAAACTCGTGGATCAGAGCGTTGGCACGTCTCTCAAAATCCTCGTTTTCTTCCTCGGAGAGCACTGAATCATCAGTCAGCTCCCTCAAAAAATCTCTGCCATAAAGGGCTTCGGTTTCAGACAATAACCTGTCATCATATTTATTCATGATTTCCTCCATTTTGATTTGGAACAGAACACCTCAGGGTGTTTACTGTAAAGGTCATCAAGTGCCGAATTTACCTTATCCATAGATTTTGAATTCGGCTTATAATGTCCACTATCATTATTCACAGAGACAATTTTGCCTTTTGAAAAGGTGATTTTCCCTGCACATTGCACGGTGGGGTCTTTGCCGCCTATCAAAGTGGGATGCGGTGACCGTTTACGCCCATCATTGGGGTTGCACCTTTTGCCAAAAATGATATTCCCATTTTTATCCATGACATAGGTGATACTGCCATGGGCTTTTTTCCCATCTGATATGATGGAACCGTTATCAATGGAATCTGTAAGAGATGCCGCCTTAGGATTCTTAAAGTAACCCGTTGAAGGATTATATATATCAGGATCCTTCTTATCCTCAGCAAGCATGTACTTTAATACATGATACCTTTCAGCGTAAGGTTGAGAGCCGCCATGTGTTCCGCCGTAGTTTCCGCCTGTACCGCTGCCCATTTTAATCACCCGCCTTTCTGCGGGTGGTCCAGTCCAGGTACTGGATAAAATGGGTATAGTTCTCGTATTTATCAAAGACCTTTGGGGATTTGGAACCATACACCAGAACAACTTTTGGTTCCAAAGTCTCCAGCATGGCATCAAGCCCTGCCTGAAAATAGTACTTATCCTCACGAGACTTTATGCATCCATATGATCCAATTGATACTATGGAATGCTTTTCTACCCCAAGGAAGGCTATCTTTTCAGGAAAAACCGTTGTTGTGTAGGTGAGCTCGTTGCCCCAACGTACCTGTGGAATGACATATATTCCACGATATTGGAAATAGTGCCCAATTGCACGGTTGCGGTAAACGTTCGCAATTTGTACTGTCAGAGGGGCATCACGATAAAGTGAGCAGTCCGGAGAAATGACAGCCATTGCCTTGCTGAAGATTTCTGTATAATCCTGTGGAGATATGAGAATATCTGCAAATACCGGATCCATCTCATAAAAGCCTACAGCTGCCTTACTGATATCATTATTATGAATTTTTGAAAATGGAATTATTTCCTCAGGTATTATGATATCAGCAGGTTTTTCAACGATAGGTATTTCAAATACTCCATCAAACCTGGCGCCTCTTACCAGTTCGGGATTCATGCCATCATCCATGATGGCCTTGCGTTTTTTGTTTACCATTGTATTATAAAACCTCCTGATTTTCAATATTTGTTGATACTGGTGCGTTTGCATTAGCGCAGTAAGAATGATTGCTTTACATACACGGTTATGCTAAAATAAAGTCGCTTTACATAAACGGTTATGAAAGGCTTCTATGTGGCGCATGGCTTATTCTGTGCTTATATTATTGCTCAGAAATTTATGAAGGTCGTTCCCACGAAGTTCATACGAAGTTATGACGAAGTTCATACCTTTTTGAAGGAGAATTGTGACATTGAGTGAGTTGATATTTTCGGTAGTAGTTGAAGAAATAAAAAGTGCTTTTGAAGAGACAATTTCGGATGCAGATGTAATACAGCTTTTGTATGATGGTGTGGCAGACCCTGCTGGTATAACTAACTCTAAGGGAGAGAGCATTTTTGTTTCTAAAACTACGGCTCACGCAATCGTGAACAGAAAAAGAAGGGGTGGCAACCCTTTAACGATTATTCGAAAGCATTCGTGCGATCCGAAAGTTATTAATTTA
>JAJPYU010000147.1 GCA_021204765.1 Clostridiales bacterium | reverse complement strand
ATTGGACGGGCTAGCCTGTATGAGCAAGTAGCACGATAGTGCGGATTGCGATGCTGTGAACACTTAATGAGCACGGCGTGCGAATTTACACATTGAACACTTAGTGACTGCGAAGCAGGAGCTTAGTGTGAAAGCGTGCAAAGCAGTGAGAACGTATGCAGAGCTATACTGGCGGCGATTGCGGGAGCTCAAAGAGCGGAGCAATTGGCTTTTATAAATGGTGGTGCTTAGTACAGGAGGGTGTTCATGAAAAAAGGTATCTGCCTCTCCCAGCTGGCCTCGCAGTGCTCCCCGCCGGGGACAATGCGGGCATCCAGGAGTATCCCTTTGCCAAGCAGCAGAGTGCAGATCTTCCCATACGCTTTCCTGCGCCGGAGGGATGTCCCCATCTCCGCCTCTCCGAAATCCATGTAGACGATGGTGTCAGGTGCCGGGTGAGCTTCTTTTATCATGGCCTCGGAATCCTTCGCCGAGATCCAGAGAGCCGGTGAGAGAGCGGCTGCACGAGAGAAGCTGTTATTATAATAGAGTACGGCATAAAGGCTCATAAGCCCGCCCATGGAGCTGCCTGCGATGAAAGTGTGCTCCCTGTCAGGGAGTGTGCGGTAGTGGCTGTCGATGTAAGGCTTAAATGTGCCCACGAACCAGTCCATGGTAAGACGGCCTTTCCCCTCAATGTCGCCTATGCCCTTCTCCGAAAAGTTAAAGGGGGAGTACTCTTTAAGGCGGCCGTTGTCAGGGTCGTGGCTGCACTCCACAGCGGCCACGATGAGATCTGTGTCTGTATAATCCAGGTAATCCGCCATGCCCCAGCTTTTGCCATAGGTGGCATCCTCGTCGAAGAATACATTGTGGCCGTCGAACATGTACAGGACAGGGTAACGCCGGCGGCGCTGCTCCCGGTATGAAGTCGGGAGGTATATATACGCCTTGCGCCGCTGAGTTCCGGTCAATTCAGGGATAGTTACGTTCCATTTTTTTACCATGATTTACTCCGTTCTGAGTGCTTCAACAGGGTCACTTCGCGACGCTTTCCTGGATGGGAAGCTTCCGCTAAAGAGCGTCAGCACCACACTTAAGGCAATCAATACAAGGGCGTGCCAGGGCTTGAGCCAGGCGGAAAGCTCGTATATTCCGGAAAAGTTGTGTATGAACATATTTATGGGCTGTATCAGTATCACCGTCACCAGCACACCCAGGAGGCCTGCCGCCAGTCCTATGATGATGGTTTCGGCGTTAAAGACCTGGGAGATATTTCTCTTCGAGGCTCCGATAGCCCTAAGGATCCCGATCTCCTGCTTTCTCTCCAGGACGCTGATATAGGTGATGACCCCTATCATGATGGAGGAGACGATGAGGGAGATGGCCACGAAGGCGATGAGGACATAGCTTAAGATGTTCACGATCTCCGTCACCATGGACATGATGCTGCCTACCTGATCGGTGTAGGAGACTGCCTTCTCAGGAGTCCCCTCAGCCTCCATGCGGTCGTTGTATCCATCTAAAATGTTTGTGATCTGATCCTTGCTCTCAAAGTCCTTAGGGTAAATGAGTATGGAGTCCGGGGTCTCGAAATCGGTGTAGCCCAGAGTCAGCAGGTTATCTTCATAGGTGGCAGCCTCGGAGGAAGTCAGGGAGGAAAGGATGGTCGCCAGGTCGGAGACATCCATGTTCACGTTCAGGGCATCCATCAGGGCATCTGGGTCTATGCTCAGGGAATCGCCCAGGGAGGAGATGATATCCTCCATGTTATCAGATATCTGACTCCGGATCTGTGAGCTCAGACGGGACATGATCTGGGAGGCGGCCGATGCGACCTGGCTCTCTATCCGGGAGCCGAGGCTTGCGGCCACGGAGGAAGCGGCTGTCTTCATATAGCTTGTGAGAGCAGACTCGATCTGGGACTCAAGGTCACTGGTGTCTATCATGGATGACAGGCTCTGGGTCATGATTTCACTGGCATCGTCAGTGGCCAGGTATTCAGCAAATGCGGAGGCTATGGCAGCCGGGTCGGGCACGGAGCTGTCGGACCCGGCATATGATCTGTACCCCTCCGCCAGATCTGCGGCCATTTCCGAGAGCTGATCTGCGGAAATGTCGAGATCAGAGAGATCAAAGGAGAGATTCTCTTCTGCCCAGGTATTCATGATGTTCTGAGCCTCACTGGTGGACAGATATTCATTCAGATAAGTCTCATACTGAGAAATATCTGTATATCCGTTTGTCTTTACATAAGAAAGGAAACTGGAGGCCAGATCGGAGGCCAGGGAAGACATATTGTCGGTGGAGACAGTGATGCCGCCGTTATCCTCCACTATGGAAATAATATTTTCCATGAGGATTTCCTTTGCTCCGTCCGTCTTGAGGTAAGCCGCAATGGCGTCCCCCAGCCCGGTGATATCCGTCCGGCTGTTTCCGGAAGAATAGGAGATATAGCCGGAGAGCAGGCTGCCGGCCAGTGCTTTCAGCTCATCAGCCGAAGCAGTGATATCTACGGAGGTCATGAGCTCTGAGAGATCCAGGTCTGCATCAGGCAGATTCAGATCTATGTCGCTTAAGTCAACCAGCGAGGAGAGGTCAACAGTACTGCTGCCTGTGTCCATGCTTCCCGCCAGGCCTGAGGCCTCATCGCCCAGCTGCTCACCAAGGGCGTCCTCGTCAAAATCGAAAGCATCGGCAAAGGCGTCCTCGTCTATATCGAAGATGGAACTTATGTCAAAATCGTTAGTGGCATCCTCGGTGCCGAAGGGTTCTCCGGTAAAAACATTTATGTCGGGATCCGCCAGCTGCTGTTTGACAATGTCGCTCTCAGCAGCTTCATCTGACAGGTATTCCGTCAGGGAGGGCAGATAGTCGAAGCCGCTGCTTAAAGTGCCGCTGGCCACGTCATTATTTAATTTTACGATACCCACCACGGTCAGGTCCATGCCGTTATTTACCAGATCCTGCATGTAGGCGTCGTCGGAGGTTCTGTCAGTCCAGATGCCGTACTGCTCATCGTAGCTGTAATAATCCGTGCTGTTTACCACCTTGAAGGTCAGTCCCAGGAAATCATCGTAGGTGTAATCCTCGTCGATGACGGGCTGCTTTACCTCCTCGCCGCTTACGAACTCATCTATCATGTCATCAAGCTCTGTCATGTCCCGCAGGCCGGAGACATAGAGACCCAGGTCGGTGGTGCTGCCGTCGGTGTGGGTCACCAGTATGCACTCGTTGTAGCTCTCGGGCCAGCGTCCGGCCAGGACGGTGTAATCATTTTTATAGAGATCCTCGTCCTCAGGCATCTCGAAGAAAATATCGGTGCTCACCAGGGAGGACATGAGGGAATTGGCGCTGGTGGTGGAGCCGAAGCCCAGTACGTCGAAGAAATGGTCCGGGTGGATCTGTATCACCTCATTGGGATTGTCCTGGTAAATCTGGGGCGTGACGCCAAAGGAGTATTCGATGCAGTTGGACAGCTCGGGGATTTCACAATTGTCGCTCTCGATGAAGTTCCTTAAGGAGAGCAGGTCGTTGGAGGCCTGGCCTGAGAAAATATTGTAAATGAGGGCTGTGATGTCCACGATATTGTCATCAGAGGCGGTCCTGTCCGCAGGCAGGGTGGGGTCGTCATTTCTGGCAGAGATATAGGTGGTCACGTCGTAGTAGGTGCTGTTTATCTCTATGGGATACTGGGTGATCATGTCGGCCTCCAGCTCCTCCACGTAGCGGTTGACGCCGGAGGAGATGGCCAGGATCAGGGCGATGCCGATGATGCCGATGGAGCCTGCGATAGACGTCAGCAGGGTGCGGGTCTTCTTGGTGCCCAGATTTCTGAGACTCAGCATAAAGGCTGTGCCGAAAGACATTGAGGTGCGGGCGTGCTTTTTGGGAGCGGGTCCAGAGGCCTCAGCAGCAGGGGCGATACCGGGGATGACCGCGGCTCCGGCTGTTGTCTCAGCTTCTGCCTCGGGATCATATGGATTGGAATCGTCCCGTATCTGCCCGTCCTCTAATTTAATTATACGTGTGGCGTATTTCTCCGCCAGATCCGGATTGTGGGTCACGAATACTACAAGGCGGTTCTTCGCCACTTCTTTAAGGAGCTCCATGACCTGGAGGCTTGTGGTGCTGTCCAAAGCCCCGGTGGGCTCATCCGCCAGCAGTATGTCGGGATTATTGATAAGCGCCCTGGCGATAGCCACCCTCTGCATCTGCCCTCCGGAGAGCTGGCTGGGGCGCTTGAAAGCCTGATCGCCAAGGCCTACCTTTTCCAGGGCGTCCAGAGCCCTCTTGCGGCGCTCCGCGCGGCTCACCCCGGCGATGGTCAGGGCCAGCTCCACATTCATCACAAGGGTCTGGTGGTGTATCAGATTATAGCTCTGGAAGATGAAGCCGATAGTGTGGTTCCTGTAGGCATCCCAGTCCCGGTCCTTATAGTCGTGGGTGGAGGTGCCGTTTATGATCAGGTCGCCGCTGTCATAACGATCCAGGCCGCCTATTATATTAAGGAAAGTCGTCTTTCCGGAGCCGCTGGGTCCCAGGATAGCCACGAATTCATTGTCCCTGAGATTCACAGTGACGTCATCCAGGGCTTTCTGCACCAATGTGCCGGTCTTATATTGTTTGCAGACGTGTTTGATCTGCAGCATGTAATGCGCTTCCTTTCCTGCGTTAAGATAAGGATGCCTCCCGCATGGCATTGATACTGTATACACGGCAACAGCGCTATCCTTGTGGCATTCTCGATTCTTATAGATGGTGGGTCTCACGAAGTGAGCATGTAAGTCTATCTTGCGATTTGGTTTTAAATTATAGCACTTGATAGAGGTAGTTACAATAAAGAAACCTTGGCTTTTTGGGGGATTAAACTAAAAATTTTGTAAAAAATCAGCATTTCAGTGGGAATGGGTGTATGCGTCTGAGGTTACTGAGGGCAACTCGTTTATAGAATGCAAAACTTATGAATTGTGGTATATTTGAGCTATCAAAAAGCATTTTGTGTTGCAAAAAGCGATACAAAGTGCTAAGATGGGCTGAAGAGAGGTGATATTTATGGCAACTAAGACAGCAAATGTAACAGCAAGAATCCAGCCGGAGATCAAAAAGCAGGCAGAGAGTGTCCTGGACAAGCTTGGAATCCCGGTATCTGTATTGATTGATTCCCTTTATCGTCAGATCATTATGACAAATGGCATCCCTTATGCTTTGTCAGTTCCATCTGTACCTACATTGGATACCATGTCAAAGGCAGATTATGATGATATGCTCAACGCAGGTCTGGCTCAGGCAAAAGCGGGGCAGGGCATGGATCTTGACGACACCTTTAAAGTAATTAATGAGAGTATTTGAGTATGGCATACAGAGTGAGATTAACTGACTATGCTATAAAGCAGATGCGGGAGACAGTGCATTATATTTCCACAGAGTTTTTGTCCCCTGGCACAGCCCGTAAATGGTCGGCGTATCTGCAAAAGGAAATGGAGACGGCTTTTATCAATCAGTACACGAATCCTAATCTGGCATATCGCCCGAAATTTATCTCCAATGATACTGAACAAGGTAGAACATCATGAAGACAGTTAAGGTGGTTGCAGCTATTATACAGAATGAGGACAAAATATTTGCCACCCAGCGTGGCTACGGTGATTTCAAGGGAGGCTGGGAGTTTCCGGGCGGGAAGGTCGAGCCGGGGGAGACGCCCCGGGAGGCCCTGGCCCGTGAGATCCGCGAGGAGCTGGACACTGAGATAGCGGTGGGAGATTTATTTGACACGGTGGAATATGACTATCCCACTTTCCATCTTTCAATGCAGTGCTATTTGCAGCATCATTTCCGGACATCTGACTCTCCTGGAGCACGAGTCCGCCAGGTGGCTGACCAAAGATACCCTGTTCACAGTGGACTGGCTCCCGGCAGACTTAGGGGTGGTTAAAAAGCTGGAAATAACAAAATGAGAACCCCAAAACCGAAACCGGATCCTCGTACCGTGGCATCAGCCGCAGCGGTTTTTCGCAGATGATAAAAAGCTTTTAAATATTCCGGTTCAACCCTGAATATCCGAACAATGAACCTTTACTCAAAACAGATAATAAAATAATGTATGATCAATAACCATGAACATATAACTGTTTTGCAAAATAAATGAAATATCATCTGCCGGTCATGTCTTTTTATTATTCAGTTTCATCCCGTGCCGACAGCATCAGTGCCGGGCGCAGGATGTTGAGCTCAGATATCCACCTCGAACTCACAAGTTTGGTTGTGCCTGTCAAGAGCGATCTGCATCTCCATCAGCTCTCCGGAGAGCCTGTCATACTCAGCCTTCACAGCCTCCACGTCGTAGTTATTGTACTCGTACTCGGGTATGTTCCTGGCGATGCGGCTGTAGCTGTACTCCACTCTCTCCCTGGGAAGATGGTCTCTCATGTTCCCCAGCCTGTTAAGTCGGCGACTGATCTGGCTCATGGATACCAGGATGGCATCCACTGTCATTTCCCTGTCGCCAACCGTGACCAGGCTGCTGACATTGGAGACGTTGATAGCGTGCCTGATCTTCCTGGTCTTCTCGTCAATGTCGGCTATGGCGGCGTTGACATTTCCGAAGTCGTACTCAGGGATCTCAGGGGTCTCCCCGACAGCCACCGTGTAGTGGCAGGCACTGTTCTCCAGTGTGTTGAGGTAATCTTTGTCGTTGGCCAGCTGCCTCAAAAGCTTGTTGGCGTAAGCGCTTGTCATCATCATAACGCATTCCCTCCTTTTTCATATTCTGTTTTCGCTTGCAGGAATAAAGATATCACAGCAGAATGTATTTGTCATTTAACCGGTAGTTTAAAATATTCGACTGGTGTTGTTATCTGATGGCCTGATGATGGCACTGCTGATTTTCAATGACGGGAGCAACAATATCCGGCTTGTCAATAGCTAAGTAGTGTTTTGGACTAAATGTCTAATGACAAAATAGTCTATTGGCAGTATACTTTTCTCAGGAGCATGGATTTAGATTGTATTCAAGATGTAAATAGTCAGAGAAGTAAGAAAAGTGGAGAGAGACAAAAATGTGCAATCATAAAAACATATCAGATGCTGAACATGAAGCTTTTTTAGACAAGTTGTATGATGAACAGGAAGAATATCAAGAAAGACTTTTTAGGAATGGCAGCCTGAGGTCTGTCTATGATTCCGCCCATGAGATTGCACTCAGGAAAGACATTATTTTTCAGTTTGAAGAGGGAAATGTCGAACTTGACGAGAATACATTATCCAGAGTGTTATTGACTGAGGATGTTATAGATAAGATAGTGGCGGCGATTTATAAACATGAGGATTATTCTGACAATAACGAGATGATTTGTGATATCGCGGAGGATGCTGTAGATGCCATGTCAAAGGCAGATTATGATAATATGCTCAATACTGGTCTCGCACAGGCAAAAGCGGGACAGGGCATGAATCTTGACGACGCCTTTAAAGTAATTAATGAAAGTATTTGAGTATGACATATGGAGTGGGATTAACTGACTATGCTATAAAATGAATCATTATATAAAAAGGTACTGCGCTACCGATTGAGGCGGCGCATTTTTGTTTTACTTTTTTCATCAAAAATATTATAATGTTGGCAGGTTTGAGAGGGGGTTATTTGAATCATGATCTATTCTGTAGAGTATGATAATACTGACCCGGTCAGCATTGAGGCGTATGGAAAGCTGTTAGAAGGCAAGACTTTTCTGGAAGTGGTAAAGCAGAGAGTTCTTCCCGATGGTGAATTGGACGATATACTCCGTGCTTACGGCAACAAAAGTCGAAAAGGAGGATTGGGGAACCTCCTCGAGGAAGTTTATTTCGGTTATAGGGCAAACAGCGATTCGGAAGCAGATTTTAATGAAGCCGGAGTAGAATTGAAGGCAACTCCATACGAGATAAAAAAGAATGGGAAAAAGTCCGCCGGTGAGAGACTGGTATTGAGTATGATCAGTTATGAGCAGCCCATAGAGATGGAGCTGCAGGATTCTCATATGTGGGAAAAGAGCAGGCTGATACTTCTTGTTTATTATCTGAGGAACAGGCAGTTGAAGAGCAATCTCTTATATAGCATAAATTATGTTAAGCTGTTCACACCGCCGGAGGAGGATCTGGAGATAATAAAGAACGATTACAGGATAATCGCAGAGAAGATCGCTGCAGGAAAAGCGCATGAGCTCTCAGAGAGTGACACGATGTACCTCGGAGCATGCACTAAGGGAGCTACAGCTGAGAAAAGCACCGTTCCGCAATATTACAATCCGGAAGTCAAGGCCAGGAAGCGGGCATTTTGTTATAAAGTTTCTTATATGACATATGTGTTGAATAACTATATAGTGACAGATAAAGTGCTTTATGAGCCTATTGTCAAGGATGCGAATGTCTTGAGGAAGACGTCATTCGAAAAATATATCCAAGGGCTCATCAATACTCATATAGGAAAAACAGACAGGAATCTGTGTGCCTTATACGGCAGGGAATATAACAATAATAAGGCACAGTGGATAGATCTGGCATATTATATGCTGGGAATCAAATCCGGCAGAGCACAGGAGTTTGAGAAAGCAAATATAGTGGTAAAGTCGATCCGCCTGGAGGAAAACAATAGAATGAAAGAATCTATGTCGTTTCCACCGTTCCGATTCAGGGATTTAGTTGAGGAAGAATACGAGGATTCTAATATATACGCCTATTTTAGTGAGACAAAATTTTTCTTTGTTGTATGGAAGAGGAGTGGGAATGAATATAGACTGGTCGGATCCCAGTTATGGAATATGCCACAGGAGGATTTGGAACAGACTGTCCGTTCAGGATGGGAAGCAGTCAGAAATACTATTTCAAATGGTGTGTGCTTTATCAAAAGGCAGATTGGAAATGAAATATATGTGGAAAACAACCTTCCTAAGAAAGCCGACAATCCAATCATACACGTGAGACCACATGCAAAACGTAGCGCATACCTTTTTTCAGATGGGAGTGTTATAGGTAATGTTGGTAGGGATGCCAATGAGTTGCCCAATGGTGAGTATATGACGACGCAAAGCTTTTGGATAAATAATACATATATCATGCAGCAGCTTGATTGCCTGTAAAACTTCTGAGGAAAATGGGTAGGATCAATTTTAAAAATGACAATGAAAAAGCGGATGAACTGGCTAAGTTTATGGACGAATATTTTTATAGAAGGATGGAAAGAAACAGTGATTTCAAGTTCTATAGAATAAATGATCCTACTGAACAAAAGGCCGGTGTCGATGTTTGTATGGATTATCATGGGAAAAGATATTACATAGATGAGAAGGCCTCTCTTTATTATTGCAATACAAACTTGCCCACGTTTGCTCTTGAGATAAATTATGTATTGGACCAGACTATTATGGAAGGCTGGTTTATTAACAACGACTTAAAAACTGACTATTATATGCTTATGTGGCCAAATGTGATTTGCGAACAAAGTAAAGAGCAGGGAGGATTATGGGTTCGAAAAAACGTAAAAAATATAAGGAAGACGGATTTTACGGTTGTAGAGGCCATGCTGATTCGCAAGCATCGTCTGCAGGATAGTTTATCACATGATGGTTGGGGACGTGAACGATTGTCAGCATATGCTGAGAAAATGAGAAAGATGGATTATAAATATGATTCGAAAATAATAAATGAAGATATGAAGATAAGATTTTCCGGGCAGTTGCAAGAAAAGCCGGTAAATGTTGTTGTGAATAAAAGAAGACTGGCTAAGGTCGCAACCGCAGTCTATCTTGTTTCACCAGACGGATACGCAAAAATAAGGGGAGTGATGGGAGATATAAATTTTGGGAGATAAAGAGCCAAGATTTCACGGAGAGGTCTCTGAAAAAAGCCACAGGAATATGAGCAGGATCCGAGGAAAGGATACCAGCATAGAGCTTGCTTTGCGGAAGGCATTATGGCACAAGGGATATCGCTACAGGAAAAATTACAAAGAACTACCGGGAAAGCCGGATATTGCATTGACGAAATATAAGATTGCTATTTTCTGTGATAGTGAATTCTTTCATGGAAAAGATTGGGAAATCCTTAAACCCAGATTGGAGCAGGGAAAAAATCCGGTCTATTGGGTCAGTAAGATCGAGCGGAACATTCAGCGGGACGATGAAAAGGACAAGGCGCTGATGTTTATGGGATGGACAGTGATACATTTTTGGGGAAAGGAGATTCTTAAAAATACAGATGAGTGTGTCAGGGTCGTGGAGGATGCCATATTTGATAAAACGTTGGGGGACACAGATTTGTATGATGTTGATCTGTAACGGATAAGATTGCTCAAAAATGAAAAAAGATCTTTACAAGAGAGAGCAGATATGTTACAATAAGCAGAACGATCGTTCGAACACGATAAAAGAGGTGCTGATAAATGGAAAAAACATTATGCGAATTATTTGCAGGAGTCGGAGGATTTCGTTGTGGCCTCAATGGCATCACTTCTTTAGAAGATGTTGGCAAGGAGGAAAAGTGGGATACTGTCTGGTTTAGTCAGTGGGAACCGGCAGAGAAGAGTACCCAGTATGCTCACGACTGTTATGTCTATCATTTTGGCACCACCCCTGATATCAATGGAAATGATACTACTAATTACAACATAGAGGATGTAGACAAAAACACCATACCGGACTTCAATCTACTTGTCGGTGGATTCCCCTGCCAGGATTATTCGGTAGCGTCCTCTTTGGCTACGTCTAAGGGCCTGGAGGGAAAGAAAGGTATCCTTTGGTGGTCTATCAGGGAGACACTTGAGGCTAAGAAGCCCCCATTTGTATTACTGGAGAATGTAGACAGGCTGGTCAAATCTCCGGCCGGTCAGCGCGGCAGGGATTTTGGAATCATACTCGCATGTTTCAGGGATGAAGGTTATACTGTTGAGTGGCGCATTATCAATGCGGCAGAATATGGTTATCAGCAGCGCCGCCGGCGGACGTTCATTTTTGCGTACCGTGATGATACAGATTACAGTGTCAGAGTTTGCGAAAATGTAGGGTATTCTCGTCAGGATCCTTTAGAGAAGAGAATGGTATGCGTGCAGAAGATTTTGTGTGACACAGGCTTCTTTGCAGAGACATTTGCCGTAAATGAAGTTGACTCCAAGAAGCTTTCTGTAAAGATCCTTCCGGAAGGTATTGGAAAACTGTCTGACTCATTCAGTTTTAAGTTTGAAAATACAGGTATCATGAAGGATGGCGTTGTCTATACAGTTAGAACTACACCCAGTTATGATGGCGACCAGATTACACTTGGGGATATTATGGAAACAGGGGATGTTGATAAGCAGTATTTTATTTCACAGAATAAGCTTTATTACACTGATCCCTCTATCACTCACAGCGATGAGACGAGGGGAAAGCTCCCTGAAGAGGACAGAAAGACGTGGCAGTATCTGAAAGGGGCTAAAAAAATACGGCGTAAATCCTCAAATGGTCATGAATATGTTTTTTCGGAGGGTGCGATCCCTATGCTGGATCAGTATGATAAGCCGGCGCGTACCATGCTGACTTCAGAGGGGAATTTCAGCAGGACTACGCATCTTGTGAGGGATAAGGCAACGGGAGATATCCGGCTTTTGACTGCGGCAGAGACGGAGAGGATACAGGGATTCCCCACTGATTTTACAAAGTACTGTTTGACAGATGGGCAGATTGTCGAGATGCCGGTTAAAAAACGCAGATTCATGATGGGGAATGCTCTTGTAGTGAATCTGATAGCAGATATGGAGAAGACATTGAGTGATATTTTTGACAGAGAAGGAAGAAAGATCATGTGTAGGGGTGACCATACTTTTAGGAAAGAAGAGTTAGTAAAGAGATTTGACTGTATTGTAGGCAAGACTTTGGGCGAATTGGATGATAAAGGCCTTTTTGAGAGTGCCAAAGGCGTTAAGCATCAGAAAGGTATTGTGGGCGATGTGATAGAACAATGCGTTCTGGGATATGAACATGATAATAAACAGGCTGCTGATTTGACGATAATAGATGATGGCAAAGAGATCAGGACAGAGTTAAAGGCTACTGGAATAGTACAAAATAAAAGCAAGCAGTTTGTTGCAAAAGAACCAATGTCAATTACAGCGGTGGGAGTATATGACATAGCAGATGAGGAATTTGAGACATCTCATTTCTGGGAAAAGCTTGAGCATATGCTTATCGTTTATTATCATTATGCCTCCAAACAGAGAGTCAGTACTTATGGTTATAGATTATTTCCTGTAGAGGGATATGAATTTCACGAGCATACGGATCAGGATAAAGAGACTTTACGTAAAGACTGGGAGTGTGTCCACAATCTGATCATCGACATAGTATCAGATTATCCCGGAGAAAAAGACGATGAATGGAAGAAAAAAGTAAGGGACGAGTATATAAAGAGACATGGTGAGCTTAGGCAGAAACTCAGTTATGTGGACCTTGTCCCAAAATTTCCGCCCAGATTCCGTTTGAAGAAGCCGGTGGTCTCTACAATGGTGTCAAAATATTTCGGGCAGGATCTGAGAGAATTACCGGAGACTTATAATACGATTTCTGAAGTAGACTCTAAATGCCGTGAGTTGACAGAAAAGCATGCCGGAAAAACCATATCTCAAATAGCGGCAGATTTGGGGATACACTATGATATAAACAAAAGTGTAAAGTCATTGGTAGAACCAATCATTGTGGCTATGTTTGGCGGCGACACCAAAAAATTGAATAGGATAGAAATCTTTGGCAAATTTGGCATTATTGCAAAAAGTATTGTTATGACGGCTAAAGGCGGCAGAACAGAGGATACAAAGCTGTACCAGATTGATTTTGAGGAGATGTGTCGCAAAACTTATGTGGATGAAGAAGAGGGCGAAAGAGAGTACAGATTTGAGGATTCAGATATGTACAGCTATTTTGCCGATCATGAGTTTTTGTATGTTATATTTGAAGAGGATGTGAACTCCGGAAAGAAGAAAGCGTATACATTAGCTAATAACAAGTTTAAAGGGTTTAAGCGATTAGTATTTGATGAAGAGTTTATATATGGCCCTGTAAAAAAGGCCTGGGAGGACACTCGTGACAAGAT
>JAJPYU010000280.1 GCA_021204765.1 Clostridiales bacterium | reverse complement strand
TCATCAGATAAAATGTTTTCAGATATTTCTTCTCTGCTCTCGTCCATAAATAACTTACACTCCAAATATTTAATTCGATCCGCTTCCGGCTGAAATGCGGATATCCCCGAAGGTTTTCTCCTGCTCAGCTATGATCTTCCCCAGCTTCATCATCTCCAGCACAGCCAGGAAAGTGACGATGAGCTCCAGCTTACTGTTCTGTCTCTCCAGAAGCTCCCTAAATGAAAATGACTGATGGCTTTTCAGGTAATTCTCCATGAATTCCATCTTGTCATCGACGGAGACCTCCTCCTGCTCTATCTCCCCGAAGCGGGAATGGATGGGGTCGACCTTGCTCTCCTGGCGGCTTAAGACTGAGCGGAATATCTCATAAAGCTGAGACAGCTCTAACCCCGCCATCAGCTCCTCCATGTCTACTGGCTCCTCGTACTCCTTCACCTCCGGTGGCAGATCCTGAACGTGATACATATGCCGTCCGGCCTCCACCTGCCTGTCCTTCAGCTCCTGGGACATGTACTTATACATCTTGTACTGGAGCAGCTGCTCCACAAGCTCGGCACGAGGGTCTTCCTCGTCCTCAGCCTCCTCGTCCCTGGGCAGCAGCCAGCGGGCCTTGATATCAAGAAGCGTCGCCGCCATGACCATGAACTCACTCATGATATTAAGGTCCTGTCTCTGCATCTCCTCGATATATGCCAGATACTGGTCCGTAATCTCCACTATGGGGATGTCGTAGATGCTGACCTTATTTTTGTCTATCAAATGAAGAAGAAGGTCCAGAGGACCTTCAAAAACTTCAAGCTTTACACTCAAATCCATATGCGCTCTCCAATCCCGTAATCATTATACAGAATTTTGCAGAAAATACAAGCACAGGGCTCCTGTTTTAAACAGAAGCCCTGATAAAGAGTTTTATAAAAGTCCGCCGATGGATAAGAATATCGGCGCAAAAACCAGCGACACTATAGTCATCAGCTTTATAAGGATATTGATGGAGGGTCCGGAGGTGTCCTTGAAGGGATCACCGACGGTATCGCCTACAACAGACGCTTTGTGAGGCTCGCTGCCCTTGCCGCCGTGAGCGCCGCCCTCGATATACTTCTTAGCGTTATCCCAGGCACCGCCGGAATTGGCCATGAATATAGCCATCATGACACCTGTGGCCAGGGCACCTGCCAGCAATCCGCCGAGAGCATCGGGCCCGAGGACTATTCCTACCACGATGGGAACCACTATGGCAACCACGCCGGGGATGATCATCTCACGCAGGGATGCCTGGGTGGAGATGGCAACACACTTCTTATAATCGGGTCTGCTTGTGCCTTTTAAGATGCCGGGGTCAGCGTGGAACTGACGTCTCACTTCCTCTATCATCTTGTTAGCCGCCTTGGAGACAGCAGACATGGTGATGGATGAGAAGAGGAAAGGCAGCATTGCGCCTATGAGCAGCCCGACAATGACAGTGGGGACCAACAGGTCGATGCTGCTTAAGTCCACCGCCTCAGCGTAGGACACGAACAGGGACAGGGCTGTCAGAGCTGCGGAACCGATAGCAAAGCCTTTACCTATGGCTGCAGTAGTATTTCCCACAGCATCCAGATTATCCGTGATATCTCTTACGCTCTCGTCCAGACCGGACATTTCGGCGATTCCGCCGGAGTTGTCGGCGATGGGGCCGTAAGCATCAACTGCTACGGTACTGCCTGTGGTGGCCAGCATTCCGACTGCCGCCAAAGCTATGCCGTAGACTCCCGCAAACCTGTAAGAAACAAAGATGCCCACAGCGATCAGGATAATCGGAATAGTGCAGGAATTCATGCCTGTGGCCAGTCCGCTTATGATATTTGTGGCAGAACCGGTCTCAGACTGCGCGGCAATTCTCTGTACGGGTTTATATTTTTCAGAGGTGTAATACTCAGTTACACGTCCGATCAGTATACCCACGATCAATCCGGCAATGATAGCTCCGCAGAACTTAAAGGAGCCCAGCATTACTTTGCTCAGGATGATGGCGAATACAACTGTGATGATGTCAGCCACATAACTGCCGGTATTTAAAGCCCTCTGAGGATCCACACCCTCTTTTCCCCTGACAAAGAAAATACCGATGATAGAGGAAACAATACCGATGGCTGAGAGGACCAGCGGATAAAAGGCTCCGCCTGCCTGCCCTAATACTCCGGTGATACCGGAAGCTATGATTCCCAGAGTAATGGCCGAAATGATTGATCCCACATAGGATTCGAAAAGATCGGCGCCCATGCCGGCCACATCACCCACGTTATCTCCTACGTTGTCAGCGATAACTGCCGGGTTACGGGGATCATCCTCGGGGATGCCTGCTTCAACCTTGCCGACCAGGTCAGCTCCGACGTCGGCAGCCTTGGTATAGATACCGCCGCCCACACGGGCGAACAGGGCAACTGAGGAAGCGCCCAGGCTGAATCCGAATAATATGGAAGAATTATTGGTAATCAGGTAAATAATGCTGACTCCGAAAAGTCCCAGTCCGACCACGCAAAGTCCCATAACTGCGCCGCCGTGGAAAGCGATGGGCAGAGCCCCTGAAATACCTTTCTCTTTGGCAGCGTTAGCCGTGCGAACATTTGCCCTGGTGGCTACGGTCATACCGAAGAATCCGGCTGCAATAGAGAATACGGCACCGATCAGGAAACACAGTGATGTGGCCCAGCCTATGGCAAAACCGACTACTACAAAAACAACGGCGATGAAAATGATCAGAATCTTGTATTCTGAAAAGAGGAAAGCCCTTGCGCCCTCATGTATGGCCCCGGAGATCTCTTTCATCCGATCCGTACCTTCAGGCTGCTTTTTGATGTTCCTGGCCAGTCCCGCGGCGACAAGAAGCGCTATGACGCCAATGATGGGAATGATGATAGTCCATGTAAGCATAACATATACCCCCTTAAATTTATTTTTTTTATAATAAATTAATTTTTGATATTTTTCAATAGATAAAACCCTGTATTTTGTATAATATATGATACTCATGTTATTTTCGCACAAAAAAGATAAAAGCAACTGTCTAAAAACTCATTAAACAGATGCTTTTATCCATTTTGTTTTAAATTTTCGGTACTGTCATCCTATTTAAACTTTGCATGATGATAATACCTGGGTCTGATAATACTTGAAACGGTTATGTTTATCTGGTCGTCACCGTGATGCCCTGCTCCTCATAGTACTTCGCAGCGCCGGAATGGTAGGGCACGGTAGCTATGCTGGAGGCCTCAGTAAGGTCGATATCCGCGCCGTGTGAATTGTTCTCTGCAATCTCATCCTTGTTTTCGATGATGGTGGACAGGATGTTGTACACATCGTCATCGGAGACATCATTTCTGGCGATCAGGACTGCGTCCACTGCCACGGTCAGGGTGTCGTAAGGCAGGCCATAGACATCGCCGGGGATGTAGACTTTCTCATAGTAAGGGCAGCTCTCCACAAGGGCATCAGCGTAATCATCCTCCAGGGCGATAAGATGGAAGTCCGTCTCGCTCTCCAGATGCTCGATAGCCTGGGTGGGGGCACCGGCCACGATGATAGCCGCATCGATGGTGCCGTCCATAAGTCCGTCAACACTGTCTCCGAAATCCTTGTACTCCGGCCTGATATCATCTTCTGTCAGGCCATAGGCTGAGAGCACATCTATGGCATTGTAGTATGTGCCGGAGCCCTCGACACCGATGGAGACGCATTTGCCCTCCAGGTCTCCCACTGTCCTGATGTCTGAAGCGCAGGTGACGATCTGAAGCTGCTCAGCATAAAGGTCAGCTATGGCGCAGAAATCATTGACCGCACCGTCTTCTGAGAACATCCTGGAACCATTGTAGGCGTATGCCATGATGTCGGACTGGGTGAGGGCGATCTTCGCATCGCCGGATTCCAGTGCCTCGATATTATCCTGGGATCCGCCGGACTCCTGGATGTAAAGCTTAGTGTCTGTCTTGTCCTCGATCTCGTCGATGAGTGCCTGGCCGTAGTTATAATACACGCCATCCTTGCCGCCGGTGTAGAACCTGAGCTCATTGTCAGCTCCTGCCGTTCCCTTGTCACAGCCGGTCAGAGCCACAAGCCCTACGGCCATGGTTGCGATAAGCGCAACCGATATAATCCTTTTCTTAAGCATAAAATTTCCTCCTGTTTTGAATATGCCTGGTGTAAAGTTATTTCATTAAACCGTCATCCGGAGGCTATAGGCTGCGCTTGCAACAATTCATATACGATCTAACCAGTGTATGCATATCTCACACCGTTGCAGCTGAACATATAACTCATGTATCCCCCTCTCTTGATTTTGCCACTTGCGGCGGCAAAATACACAGCTCATCCGGTCGATTTAATCGTATGTGAATTGTCAAAGTACGTCAGTCTGTCATATCCGGAATCCGGTAAAAATCCCAAATCACTGATCTCGATCAAAGCAAAAAAAACAACTGATCTCTTCTATCAGCTGCTATAAAAATGGCTCACGTACAACACAAATCGAACAGCTGATGTTGTACACGAGTCTCATTATTTAATACAGGCCAGGTCCATCACATTCTCTCATCCGGACCGGTATGTTGACCTGCAACACATAAGTGCCAACTACTCCCTCATGTCTCTGGTATTTCGTTTTTCTCCAGTATCCCTTGCTTTTGTATATTTTAAACGATTTTCAGAAAAAATGCAACAACTTTATGTGCGAACATGCAACAAAAATGCGGCCATGGCGGAGATTTTGACTGCTTACAGACAAAAATCTCTGACCATAGCCGCTTCTCCATTACTATTTAATGCTGCATCTGATAGGGCTTCACGTCTTTCATGGAAAAGCTGATCCTTCCCATGCGGTCTTTCCCAAGGCAGACGACCGTCACCTTATCTCCCAGCGTCAGCACATCCTCAACGCGGTTGATCCTGTGTTTTGAGATCTTGGAGATGTGTACCATGCCCTCCTTGCCGGGAGCGAACTCGATGAAAGCTCCGAACTCCTTGATGCTGACCACCTTTCCGGTGAAAATCTGCCCAGCCTCGAAGTCGGTGACGATGATCTCAACGTACTTCCTGGCTTTCTCCATCATCCCGGCGTCAGTGCCGCAGATGGAGACGATGCCGTCGTCGTTGATGTCGATCTTCACGCCGGTCTCCTCGATGATGGCGTTGATGGTCTTGCCTCTCTGGCCCACCACGTCGCCGATCTTCTGAGGGTCGATCTGCATGGAGATGATCTTCGGTGCATATTTGCCAACTTCCGGACGTGGCTCGGCTATGGCCTTTGCCATGACCTCGTCAAGGATGTACATCCGAGCCTCACGGGTGCGGCTGATGGCCTCCTCCACGATAGGCCTGGTCAGGCCGTGGATCTTGATATCCATCTGGATGGCGGTGATGCCGTCCCTGGTGCCTGCCACCTTGAAATCCATATCCCCGAAGAAATCCTCCAGACCCTGTATATCGGTGAGTACGATGTAATCGTCATCGGTATCCCCGGTCACCAGTCCGCAGGAGATGCCGGCCACCGGCTTCTTGATGGGCACACCGGCCGCCATCAGGGACATGCTGGATGCGCAGATGCTGGCCTGGGAGGTGGAGCCGTTGGACTCAAAAGTCTCAGATACGGTACGGATAGCGTAGGGGAACTCCTCCTCGGAGGGAAGCACCGGGATAAGGGCTTTTTCAGCCAGTGCACCGTGGCCGATCTCACGACGGCCCGGTCCTCTGGAGGGCCTGGTCTCTCCCACTGAGTAGGAGGGGAAATTATACTGGTGCATGTAACGCTTGTTGGTAATATTCTCATCCAGCCCATCGACTCTCTGCATGTCGGACATGGGAGCAAGAGTGGTGATGGTGCAGATCTGGGTCTGGCCCCTGGTAAACATTGCGGAGCCGTGGACTCTGGGGATTAAATCTACCTCAGCCGCCAGTGGACGGATCTGGGTGATGGCCCGGCCGTCTGGGCGCTTGTGATCCTTAAGGATCATCTTGCGGACGGTCTTTTTCTGATACTGATACACAGCCTCGTCCAGGACTGCCAGCCACTCTTCGTTGTCTGCGAAAGCCTCTGCCAGCTGCTCGGTGATATTGCGGATATTCTCCTCTCTCTTCTGCTTCTCGTCGGTAAATACTGCCTCCTCCATCTGCCCGGGGGTGACGATTTCCTTCATGGCTGTGAATAGCTCGTCAGGTACGCTAAAGCCCTGATAGCTGTGCTTTGCCTTGCCGACCTCAGCTACCATATCATTTATAAATGCGTTGATCTGCTGGTTGATCTCGTGAGCCATGTATATGGCCTCTATCATCTGATCCTCTTTTACCTCGTTGGCACCGGCCTCGATCATGATGACCTTCTCCATGGTAGAGGCAACAGTCAGCTGCAGATCGCCCTCGTCCCAAATCTCCTGGGAAGGGTTAACAATAAACTTTCCGTTTATCATTCCGATCTGAGTGGTGGCGCAGGGGCCTGCGAAAGGAATATCAGAAATACTGGTGGCAATTGCGCTTCCCAGCATTGCCAGGAGCTCCGGACGGCACTCAGGATCCACGGAGAGGACCAGGTTGTCCAGTGTCACGTCATTGCGGTAATCTTTGGGGAACAGAGGGCGCATGGGCCTGTCAATGACACGGTCTGTCAGAACCGCATTCTCAGAGGCCTTGCCCTCTCTCTTGTTGAAACCTCCGGGAACTTTACCCACGGCGTACATCTTCTCCTCGTATTCAACGCTTAAGGGGAAGAAATCGATCCCGTCACGGGGCTTGTCAGAGGCTGTTGCTGTGGATAATACAGTAGTCTCACCATAGTGCATCAGGGCTGCTCCGTTTGCCTGGGCAGCCACTCGGCCGACGTCTACGCTCAATGTCCTGCCGGCCAGTTCCATCGAAAATGTCTTCATCTCTTCTTTTCTCCTTCTTTCTTCTTTCACGCAAAGAGCGGAAAACACGAAAACGTGTCTTCCGCTGCGTTCGTATTATCTATCGTCTGATACCAAGCTTTGCAATCAAAGTACGGTATCCTTCAAGATCCGTTCTCTTAAGATAGTCCAAAAGCCCTCTTCTCTGTCCGATCATCTTATACATTCCGCGTCTGGAATGCTTGTCCTTGGGATGCACCTTCAAGTGCTCGGTGAGCTCGTTGATCCTGGCCGTCAGAATGGCTATCTGAACTTCCGGGGAGCCGGTGTCGCCGGGCTTTCTGGCGTACTCGTTGATGATTGCTGTCTTCTTTTCCTTTGAGATCATTTGAATTTCCTCCTTCTTGGTGTAATCGCCCTTTAAGTGAGCTGCTAAGTGCAGGTCGGAAATGCCATGCACCGGGCAGGGGCTTGTTCGCTCACGCCTGAATACTATAACATAGAAAAAAATTAAAGTAAATCTTTTTTTAGGGGGTCTGTGGGAAAAGTTTTCTATAAAGCCAACGTTTTACTTTATTTTCACATATGTGTAGAGAAAAAAGCGTGAGCCTGCTTTATATCGGAAGATATTTCAACCCACAAGTCATCTATTGAGCTGAACTTTTTCTCCGGTCTCAGGTACTTGAGGAAAGATACCCGCAGCTCCTTGTCGTAGAGGTCGCCGGTATAGTCGAGGATGTGGGTCTCGACGGCGACTGGGCGGCTTCCGGCGACAGTGGGCTTGGTACCCACGTCGGTGACGGCGGGGTAAGTCTTACCGTCAAGGATAACCCGGGAGGCGTAGACCCCGTTTGGGGGAAGGAGCTTATCGGGGGAGGGAATTTGATTAACCGTGGGAATCCCCATAGAGCTGCCCAGCCTGGTGCCGTGGGTGACATTGGCGGTGAAGAAATAAGGGTATCCCAGGAGGCGGGATGCTTCTTCCATATCTCCGTCAGCAATTAAGCCGCGGATGCGGGAACTGCTGATGTAGGTGCCGCCGTCCCGGACTTTATCCACGATAACAGTTTTGTATCCCAGTTCGTGGGTGTGACGGACAAGATCCTCATAACCACCTTTCCTGTCCCGGCCGAAACGGAAGTCCCGACCTGCCACTATCTGCTTCACATTTATCTGTGCCATAAGCATTTTAAGGAAATCACAGGGCTCCATCATGCGCAGCTTCTCTGTAAAAGGGCATTCCACCACATAGTCCAGGCCGAAGTCATCGAAGGCCTGCTCTTTCTCGCGGTTGGTAAGCAGAACTTTTACATTATCCTCACTGAGAGTTCTCGGGGAAATGTCGAATGTAAATGCCACAGCTGCCATTCCCAGCCCACGTGCCTTCTTTACCTGGTCCAGGAGATAACGGTGTCCCTGATGCAGACCGTCAAACTTTCCCAGAGCAATCGATGAGGGTTCTTTAATATTAAATTCCAGTGTATTCCTTATGTACTTCACAAATTATCCTTTTTACTCCTTGATGCCACGTATTGTTTTATGATCCCTGAACATGAGCATAACCTATATTTTGCATCTCTTAATTTCACGTATGATACAGGCATAGATCAGCTGATATTTTCCGGCCGGATATCATCTCTATGAAAGAAACATTTTTATGGGATTATATTTTCTCCTGCAGGCATCATATTCATATATCCCGCAAAATTTTCCCGAGGAATCTGCCATGCGCACTTTCGTGCTTATCCTGTGTCCGGACTCCGCTTTCACCTGGTACTTCAGCAGGGGATTTCCATTGTAGAGCAGGCGGTCGGCCCCAGCGGTTGTCCGCATCCTCTGGTAATCCGGGAACATATCCTCAACTGGGAGGATATATTCGCCCAGCAGACCCTTATCTTTCAGGTTCTGTATTTCGGCAAGTTTCAGCGCATTTTTTATCTCGAAACCGGCATCGGCCGTTCGAATAAGGGATTCCAGTGTCCCATAGCAGCCCAGTTTCTCTCCTATGTCATGGCATAATGTCCTGATATAGGTGCCGCGGCTGCAGCGGACTGACATGGTGACGCGGGGCAGGTCTATCTCTTCTATATTTATATCGAAGACAGTAATGTGTCGGGGTTTCCTCTCCACGGTCTGTCCTTTGCGGGCCAGGTCCACCAGCTTTTGGCCGTTGACTTTCAAAGCAGAGTACATAGGAGGAATCTGATCGATTTCGCCAACGAAAGTTGAGACGCACTCACGCACCATCAGCTCAGTGACTCCTGCGGTGTCGCCTTTCTTAAGTAAAGTTCCTGATATATCCTGGGTGTCGGTGTCCTTTCCTAAGAGCATGACGGCGCGATAGGTCTTGTCCTTATCGTCAAGCATACCGGATATTTTCGTGGCACAGCCGAGGCACACCGGAAGTACACCCTCGGCATCCGGGTCAAGGGTACCGGTGTGGCCGATTTTATTCTGTTTTGTAATTCCGCGCAAAACTGCTACCACATCAAAAGAAGTGTAGCCGCGCTCTTTGTATACGTTAAGAATACCATTTAACATAAAAATTTACGTGCTTGAGGCCTTCTCCGGTTCGGACGACGCCGGATCCTTTGGCATTATCTAAATATCTTCTTTATATTTACCTAAACAAAGTAACCTGTATTTTTACTGTAATTGCTTTTCTATCTGTACAAGGAGTTTCTCTGTTATCTCGCCGGGTGCCAGGTTCGATGACGCCCCGGCTGCGCGGGCGTGTCCGCCGCCGCCCCACTGTGTCGCTATGCGGGCAACATCGACATAAGAGGAAGAGCGCATACTGATACGGTATCCTTCACCGGAGGCATAGAGAAAGACAGCGACTTCGACGCCCTCTGTGGAGCGTAAACCTGCTACGATTCCTTCTATATCAGCGGAAGTGACGCCGTACTCTTCCATGTCCTCTCCGGTAACGACAGAACAGATTACCCTTCCACCCAGGAAAAGTCTGCTGTCACGGAGGGCTTTTCCCCAGATCCGCTGCTGGGGATATGTCCTGACATAGTAGGTCTCGTCAACAATCCTCGGGTAGTCTATGCCCTTGCCCATGAGCTGTCCCGCGATCTCCATAGTGAGGGGTGAAGTGCAGGAATACTGAAAGATCCCTGTGTCGTGGGCTATGCCCATATAGAGGCACTCGGCAATTTCTTTTGTAATACGCTCCATATCCATCATACGGCATACCAGCTCCGATGCGGAACTTGCCTCAGGATGGATCTCGGAGATATCAGCAAAACCGGAATTTGTAAGGTGATGGTCAACGCAGAGAGTCTTCTTTGCACGCTTGAACATCCCGGCCGCATAGCCCAGCCTCTCTTTGTCCCCGCAGTCCAGGGCGATAAAGAGGTCATATACCCGCTTTCTGTTAATATTTTCATCCTTCGGATTGATTATCTTATCCGAATTACTGAGAAACATAAATTTCTCCGGTATGGGCTCCAGATAGACATTCACCTCTGTCTCCGGATAATATTCACTTATGTAATTGTAGACAGCAAGACAGGATCCGACGCTGTCCCCGTCAGGTCTGACATGTCCGGCAATGGCTGCCGACTTCACAGCCGGCAGACATTCATCCAGCGAAAGCATGATCTTCTCCCACATTTATTCTCACCCAGGTCCTGCGTTTTAACGAAAAGTAAGCCTGCAATATCCAATATCTATTCTTCCGGTTCAGCATCTTCATCTTCGTCATGCTTAATGCCCAGCGCATCTATCTTCTTTATCATTTCCACACCGTACTCTATGGAAGTATCAGAGATGAAGATCAGCTCCGGTGTATTCCGCAGGTTCAGGGAGGAAGCCAGGCATTTTCTTATGTAACCTGATGCACTTTTCAGGCCATCCATGGTATCCTGCCTGTCCTTATCCGTTCCAAGCACAGAGATATAGACCTTACAGGTCTTAAGATCCGGGGCACACTCCACGCCGGAGACTGAGGCCATGGGATGGATGCGGGGGTCCTTGATATCCCCGCTGATGATATGGCTCAAATGAAACTGTATGTCAGAATTAAGTCTCAAATTTTTCTTACTGTCTTTTCTCATTCTCTTGGCACCTCCACCATCTTGTATGCCTCTACGGTATCTCCCTCCTGAATGTCATTGAAGCCCTCAAAGACCAGGCCGCACTCGTAGCCGGATCTGACTTCCCTTACATCATCCTTAAAGCGCTTTAAGGATGCCAGGCCGCCCTCGAAGATCTGCCCGCCCTCGCGGGAGATGCGTACTTTGCAGCCCCGTTCAACGACTCCGTCGGTGACATAGGAACCGGCTATATTGCCGATGCCGGAAGCCTTGAATATCTGTCGGATCTCGGCATGGCCTATGACACGCTCCTCATAAATCGGATCCAGCATGCCTTTCATGGCATGCTCCACATCTTCTATAGCTTTGTAAATTACAGTATAGAGATGGATATCCACGTTTTCAGTCTCAGCAACTGACTTGGCCACATTGTCAGGCTTTACATTGAAACCGATAATTACTGCATCCGAAGCTGCGGCCAGGGAAACATCGGACTCGTTGATATTTCCGACTCCGCCGTGAATGACTTTCACCACTACTTCCTCGTTGGAGAGCTTTATGAGGCTCTGCTTTAAAGCCTCTACGGAACCCTGCACATCCGCTTTGACAATGAGATCCAGTTCCTTTAAATTGCCCTCCTGTATCCTGGAGAATATATCGTCCAGGGACATCCTGGCGCGAGTCTCCTCTAAGAGACGCTCTTTGTCCTGGGAAACAAATGTGGCAGCGAAATCTTTGGCATCTCTCTCGGAATCGCAGGCCACGAACACCTCACCGGCATTAGGGACTCCGGATAAGCCTAAGACCTCCACCGGTGTGGAAGGGCCTGCCTCCTTCACTCTCCTGCCCTTATCATCTATCATAGCGCGGACTCTCCCATAGCAGCTGCCTGCCGCCACGTTCTGGCCCACTTTAAGTGTGCCTTTCTGCACCAGCACCGTGGCCACGGGACCGCGTCCCTTATCAAGCTGAGCCTCTATGACCAGGCCCCTGGCGTTCCTGTCAGGGTTGGCCTTAAGCTCCAGCACTTCAGCTGAAAGCAGTATCATTTCCAAAAGATCTGTGATACCCTGGCCGGTCTTGGCGGAGACAGGAACACATATAGTGCTGCCGCCCCAGTCTTCCGGAGTAAGCTCGTACTCTGTCAGGCTTTGCTTTACTCTCTCTACATTAGCCCCTTCCTTATCTATCTTGTTGATGGCGACGATAACTTCCACGCCTGCGGCCTTTGCATGGTGGATAGCCTCGACAGTCTGGGGCATGATGCCGTCATCGGCAGCCACCACCAGCACGGCGATATCCGTGGAATTGGCTCCACGCATACGCATGGCAGTGAAAGCCTCGTGCCCGGGAGTATCAAGGAAAGTGATCTTCTGGCCGTTTATCTCCACCACGGAGGCACCTATGGCCTGGGTAATACCGCCGGCCTCCTTGTCAGTGACTCGGGTATTCCTGATGGCATCCAGCAGAGAGGTCTTGCCGTGGTCTACATGCCCCATGACACAGACTACCGGAGGCCTGGTGACCATGGTCTCCTCGTCCTCCTCCTCTTCTTTAAGCAGCTCGGCGATGACATCGACCTTTTCCTCCGGCTCAGCTATACAGTTGAACTCAAGGGCAATCTCCTCGGCCTTGTCATAGGCTATCTCCTGGTTTACCGTCAGCATCTCGCCGGCCAGGAAAAGCTTCTTTATGATCTCAGAGGGATTCACTTTCATGGCATCTGCCAGGTCACGCACCGTCATATATTCCGGAAGAATGATCGTCCTGACCTCGTCACTGTCCTTACTGCCCGGGGCAGAGGGAGTGGCATTGTGCTTTTTATGTCCGGTCCGCTTCTCCAGATTGACAAAGTTCTCCTGTTTCTTATTCTTCTTATCGTAATCCTGTTTCTTTTTACGATTATCCTTCTTGCCGCCTGTGGCTCGGGACTCTTTGCCCCTGGTATCGGCTGCGGAGGCATTTCCGGCTCCTCTTGCGCTTACGCTTCCTCTCTGGCTCTGTTGTCTTTGTTCTCCAGAACGACCCTGAGAGTCTTTACGGCTGCCTCTGTTATCCTGATTACGGCCGGAAGTATTGCCAGTATTTTGAGTGTTTTTCCTGTTATCTCTATCGCTCTTTTCGTTCCTGCCATTTTTCTCACCATCCTGTCTCGGTCTGCGTTCTCCCTCGGTTCTCGCTCTGCGCTCACCCTCAGGGCGGGGTCTCTTCTCGCCTTCCGGCCTGGACTGGCGCTGCTCGCCCGCGGGCCTCGGCGTTCTCTCGCCCTCGGGGCTGGGTGAGGTCTCGCGTTC
>JAJPYU010000151.1 GCA_021204765.1 Clostridiales bacterium | reverse complement strand
GTGTATATCCTGTCAAAGACTATCCCATCCCGGGCAAGGCCCTCGCCGGTCAGCCTGGCCAGTTTGCGGCCAAAGTCAGTCAGATCTATATCCGTCGCTCCCTGGATGCGCCCCTCTTTATTCCAAAGAGTTTCCCCATGTCTCATAATATATAATTCCATGGCAGTCCTCCGCTGTTACCCGTAGCAGCCTGACACCTGACTGCCCCGTGAAAAACCAGTCCATGAGCAGATTGACTCATTTTTCGACCCAGGAGCTCAAATACCCCTCTGCTTTACTAAATGTTTCCGGCACCCCGGCCTCCACCACTGACCCATCACTAAACTCTATCCGGACCGCATGCAGGAGCTGGCTCTTTATCCCGGTGGCTGCCTTAAGCCTGCGGTTGACTTCGGCATCCCCATATTTGGGATCCCCCAGCACCGGATGCCCGACTGCGGCCAACTGCGCCCTTATCTGGTGGGTCTTCCCGGTGATAAGCTGTACCTCTAAAAGCGTAGAATCCCCGAAGGACTTGAGCGGCCTGTAAGCTGTCTCTACGGGCTCCCCGGGCCCGGCTTCGTTTACCGCCACCTGATTCGTACTCTTATCCTTCACCAGATACGCAAAAAGATGCTCCGATCTGCACACACGTCCCTTTACCAGTGCAAGGTAATACTTTTTCACAGAGCGGCTGCGCAGCTCCTCAGAGGCTTTCTGAAGCCCTTTAATGGTCTTTCCCGCAATGAGCAGCCCAGAGGTGTTGCGATCCAGTCGGTTGCAGATGGAGGGATGGAAAGTCTTTAAGTCTGCCTCGCTCATCTGCCCGCTTTCCATAAGGTAGGCTATGATCCTGTCGTTGGCCGAGTCATCCTCCGGTCCGGCCTTCTGCGATAACAGACCGGCAGGCTTATTTATTATCAATATGTCTGCGTCCTCATAGACGATATCTACATCGCTGCTTTCCGCTTTCTTTTCCTTAAAATACCCCGGTGCGAATTTCCTGAAAGTCTCATCGGAAAGAAACAGCTTTATCTCGTCTCCGGTGGAAAGGATTTCGCTTCCCGCAGCCTTCTTCCCATTTAAGACTATATTTTTTTTGCGCAGCATCTTGTAGATAAATCCTGCCGTGGATCCGTCCATAAGCCGGAACAGATATTTGTCCATCCGCTGCCCGGCCTCCCTGCCGGATATTTTAAACTGTTTCATGTCATCTCATTCTTTCGCGGTATGCGGATCGCACCGGTATAAAGGCAAGTCACGGATTCCGGCTTGTGATACTTATATCGCTGAAGTCTGTTATAAAGTACTCCGCCAGCTGTTTCTTCTCATCTCTCTCTTTCCCGGCAAATTCATCGTCCACGGCACAGACCCGCATCCCGGCATTATGTCCGGCGTGTATGCCCATGATGATATCCTCGAAAACCAGGCATTTATCAGGGGCGACACCCAGCCGCGCAGCCGTGGTCAGATATACATCCGGGTCGGGTTTGCCCCGGCTCACCTCGCAGACCGTAGTTATGGCATCTATCATATCCTCTATGCCCTGAGCCGCCAGGAAAGTCTCCACCAGCTCCTTTGAATTGCTGGTCGCCATGCCCGTCCTGATGCCATGGGCCTTCAGATATTTCAGGAACCCGTAAGCTCCGGGCTTTAAAGGCACTTTCGTCCGATATTCCTCCATGGCCATGTCATTCCAGAGATTTTTCAGGTCGTCGACAGTCTCGGAGAGGTCGAAATGCTCCACGAAGAATTCCGCTGTCTCAGTGAAGCCCAATCCCTCTATCTCCCGGTTCAGGCTCTCGGGGAAATCCATATTGTGGGTGGCAAAAAATTCCCTGTCTATGTCTATCCACACCCACATGGAATCAGCCAGTGTCCCGTCCAGGTCGAAGATAACAGCCTCTATCCCACTCAATATTGCATCTGTGTCAATTTTATTCATGACTTCACCCACCTCGCAGCCACACTGAAAGGAACGATTCAAACCCATACGAATAAGATTGCGCTTGCGCAATCTTCGCGCGGGCGGGTTGCAAAAGCAACAATTACCTTTACGCGAGCTGCGCTTCTAAGCTCCGCTCCGGTTCGCACTCAACAGACGTCCACCGGACGTCTGGCGCCCCCTCGGAGCGTTCTTTGTGGCAGGAAACGAAGTATCCTGGCACATAAGAAAACCGGCATCCGGATCTCCCATTGATATGAAAATCTCAGATGCCGGTAAGAGTTACTGTGAACAGTAACAAAATCAGATCAGGTTAGGCCCGTCTGATTTTTTCCTGTCGGATATCTGTGAGGAGGTGGCCGGCGGGGGAATGATGTTACCATTTCCCTCAGGGGAGAGCTCCACTCTGTTCGCCCTGACCACATCGTAGGAATCCTGCAGGGATGAAAGCAGCCCATCGTATCTCTCCCTGGAAGTGTCAATGGCGTGGACCACTATATTCTCAAGATTCGCCAGCAGCTCGTCAGTGTAATCAATGGCAGCTGTGCGGATGGCATTGGCATCCTCAGTAGCCTTATCCAGAATATCCTGAGCCTGATTCGTGGCGATGGAGACCACCTCATTGGCCTGGGCGTAAGCCTGCTGCATGATCTGGTGCTCACTGACCAGCTCCGTGGTCTGCACCTCAGCCTGGGCGACTATCTCCTCTGCCCGGGCCTGGGCGTCCGCCAGGATGGCATCCTTATTGGCAACAATCTTCTGGTAGCGCTTGATCTCCTCGGGAGTCTTAAGACGCAGTTCCATCAAAAGCTCGGATATCTCGTCCTTATCCACGAGTATCTTGCCCTTTACAAGAGGCTGAGTCTTGCAATTGTCGATGTACTCCTCAATCTCCGCAATAATCTGTTCCAAACGACTGGTCATTTTAAACTCCTCCCACTGATATGATATTTGCTGTAAATCCGGTCTATGATGCTCTCCGGTACAAATTTCGAGATATCGCCGCCGTAGGAAGCCACTTCCTTCACGATGGTGGAGCTCAGATACGAGTATCGGAGGTCTGTTACAAGAAAAATAGTGTCAATGTCATCATTGATCACGTGATTGGTCTGAGCCAGCTGTAATTCATACTCGAAATCAGTCACGGCCCGCAGGCCTCTCACTATAAATGTCGCGCCTGTCTGCCTGGCGTAATCCGCTGTAAGCCCGTCAAAAGAACTCACCGTGACATTCGGCAGACCGGCGACAGCCTCCTTTATCATATTAACACGTTCACTGGCAGAAAACAACGGATTTTTTGCGCTGTTTGCCAGAACTGCCACGTTCAGCTCATCCACCATCCGGGCAGCCCGCCTGATGATATCCAGATGTCCGAAAGTCAGTGGATCAAAGCTTCCCGGATAAAGTGCTCTCTTCATTGTATCGCCTCTTTTCGCCTCTTTTAGACGTTCTCATTCATCCGCTGCGATATCTTCATGCTGTTTTGACACGACCTGCCACTTCTCACCGCACCGGCAGCGTGGTGCCTGGTGAGGCCTGGAGATCAGCCTCACGCTTTCTTAAGAAGATGTGCTGATTCGTCTTATATCTCTTAACCCGGTAAATGGTAAACCCCACGGTTTCCAGAGATACAGGCTCAAATTCCAGTGACTCTTCCACAATGATAATGCCGTCATCAGCTACCAGCCCGGCTCCGTCCATTATCTTTAGGGCCTCGGCAGCCATGCCTTTCCCATAGGGAGGATCCATGTAAATGATGTCAAAACGGTATCTTCCCCTCATGGTATCCAGAGCCACTCGAAAATCCCTGTTCAATACAACACTCCGGCTTCCAAAGCCGGTGAATGCAATATTTTCCTTAATACAGGCGATAGCCCTGCGGCTGACATCCACAAAGACCGCTTTCGCTGCACCCCGGCTCAGCGCTTCCAGCCCTATCCCGCCGCAACCGGCAAAGAGATCCAGAAAACAGGCATCCTGCAGATCCCACTGAATGATGTTAAAGAGAGTCTCCTTTATCTTGTCCATTGTCGGCCTGGTATCCATGCCGTCCACGGTTTTTAAGGGAAGGCTCCTGGCACTGCCGGCGATGATCCTCATCATAAGCCGTCATTCTCCTTCAGGACATCGCTGTTCTCGATAATGTACTCTATGAGGGATGCGATGGTCAGTATCACGGCTCCCCACAGAGCTATGACTCCCAGCAGATGGAAAGGATAGATACCGAGTATATACAGCCTCCATACCATTGAGAGTATCAGCAGTATTACGGCAGCCATCTGAAAGACCGTCTTGACTTTCCCCAGCATGCCGGCAGCAATGACTTTGCCCTGCTCCACGGCGATAAGCCTGAAGCCGCTGACTATGAACTCCCTGGCAATGATGACTATGACCATCCAGGCCGGTATCATTCCTCTGGCCATGAGACAAATAAGGGCCGAACACACCAGCAGCTTATCCGCCAGGGGATCCATGAATTTCCCGAAATTTGTTATCAGATTCCGTTTCCTGGCTATCTTCCCATCAGCCATGTCGGTAAGGCTGGCAACGATAAATATCAGCAGGGCGATGAGCCGGAATATGCGGCTGTAACCCATGTCCATCAGCATGAAAAATACGAAAAACGGGATAAGCACCATACGCATCATGGTCAGTTTATTAGGTAAATTCATCTATATCAACTCTCCTATAAGGTCATACTCACTGGAGGCCGTTATCCGCACCCGAATAAAATCCCCGGTGACAAAATCTCTCTCTGTATTTACAAACACATATCCGTCAATATCCGGCGCATCCCGGCGGCTTCTGCAAACGATCACATTTTCTTCTGTATCACGGCCCTCCACCATGACTTCCATCTCGCTGTCGACAAGCGCCTCATTTATATCGGCACTGACTTCCTGCTGCAGTTCCATGACTTCATCCCGCCATTTTGCAGCCGTCTCTTCCGCCACCTGGTCAGGGAACTCCGCCGCAGGGGTACCATCCTCCCTGGAGTAAACGAAAGCCCCCAGCCTGTCGAACTCTGTCTCATTTATAAATTCCATGAGCTCCTCATGCTGCTCAGACGTCTCTCCCGGGAAGCCGCAGATAACTGTTGTGCGGATGGTTATATCCGGAACAGCCTCCCTAAGGGCGGCTATATTTGCTGTCAGCCTTTCCTTATCCGTATGCCGTCCCATGCGCCGCAGTATATCGTCATTGCAGTGCTGTATGGGCATATCGATATAGTGGCAGACTTTTTCGCAGTCTCTCACTGCCTCTATAAGCTCCGGATAGATCTCCTCCGGATAGCAGTAGAGGAGACGTATCCATTTGAGACCCTTTGTTTTATTCAGCTCCCGCAGCAGGGTATGGAGCCGCTTCTCACCATAGAGATCCACTCCATAGAGCGTAGTCTCCTGGGCGACAAGATTCAGCTCCTTTACTCCCTGCGCCGCCAGGGTTCCGGCTTCAGCCAGCAGGTCCTCCATGGGAATGCTGCGGTAAGAACCCCGCAGGGACGGGATAATGCAGTAGGTGCAACGCTTGTCGCAGCCCTCGGCAATCTTTAAATATTCGAAATGTCCGGGAGTGGAAATGCTGCGAGGCTCCATATGATGATCTATAATCCCTGGAGCCTCATAGGACTGGAATTTCTGCCCATCAAGCACCCTGCCTATGGCATCGGGCAGAAATCCGTTCGATCCTGTCCCCAGGACAGCGTCCACCTCCGGGATTTCCTTTAATATTTCCTCCCTGTAGTGTTCTGCCAGACATCCGCAGACTATGAGGGCTCTGCAGGAACCGGATCTGCGATACTCAGACATTTCCAATATGGCCTGGATGCTCTCCTCCCGGGCATCAAGGATAAAGCTGCAGGTATTTATCACTATGATGTCAGCCTCGGTCTCATCATCTGTAATCTCGAAACCATCTGCAGCGAGCCCGCCCAGCATGTACTCTGAGTCCACAAGATTCTTGTCACAGCCCAGGGAAATAAACAGGATCTTCATGGCATCAGACGGCGTCAAGCTCATCATCCTCGCCGACAATCCTCACATCCTGATCATAGAGCTCCTCAACGGCGATGGAGAGAGGCTTCTTATTCGCTGCATCCTCCACTTTGATGGGGGCCCCGTCTACTATCTGGCGGGCCCGCTTTGCAGAGGCGATGACCAGGGAGTAGCGGCTGTTCACCACCGGCTCCTCGCCGATATTCACGTTGTCACTGTTAATTACTTTCATCAGCTCCATGTAGGACGGATGTATCATTTCTCTTCCTCCTTCAAAAAAGTTCTCAAATCGTTTTTAATGGCTTCTATCTCGGGCAGGCAGCGTCGCATCCTCAGCTGCTCGCTCTCTATGATCCGGTGGACATTTGCCACGCTCTCGTCTATGTCATCATTTATGATGAGATAATCGTAGGCCTCGCAGCCGTCTGCCTCCTCCACGGCCCGGGAGAGGCGGGCGATGATCTCCTCTTCGGTCTCCGTCCCACGGCCCTTGAGACGATTCATCAGTTCCACGGCAGAGGGCGGAGTCACAAACATCAGCAGTGTATCCGGGAACTTTTCCTTAATCTGCAGGGCTCCCTGGATCTCTATCTCCAGGATCACGTTCTTCCCCAGAGATAACTGATCCTCAACGTAGGCTCTGGGCGTACCATAGTGGTGGCCAACATACCCGGCATATTCCAAAAGCTCGCCGGAACATATCATCTCCTTAAACTCTTCCTCAGTCTTAAAGAAATATTCACGGCCTTCCTCCTCGCCGGGACGGGGGTGCCTCGTCGTGGCTGAGACTGACAGCGCATAATCCTCCGGATATTTTTCCAATAGCTTTTTCATTATCGTGCCCTTCCCGGATCCGGCGAAACCGGAAAGAACTGCCAGAAGTCCCTTATTACTCAATGTTTTGTACCTGCTCTCTGATCTTTTCAATCTCAGTCTTAATCTCTATTGCGATATCGCTGGTCTCCTTATCATTGGCCTTGGAGAGGATGGTATTTGCCTCCCGGTTCATCTCCTGGGCGATAAAGTCCAGCTTACGGCCCACATCACCTTCCGCCTTAAAGGTATCTTCCATGGACATGATATGGGCGCGAAGTCTTACCGTCTCCTCGTCTGTACAGATCTTATCTGAGAAAATGACAAGCTCGGTGGCCAGACGGTTTTCATCTATCTGGACATTTCCCAGAAGCTCCTGTACCTTTGCCATAAGCCTTGCACGGTACTCGGAGACTATCAGGGGCTCTCTCTCTTCGATCCTGGCTACATTTATCAACATGTGGTGGAGCTTTTCCGTGAGATTCGCTGCCAGCTCCCCGCCTTCCTTAGCTCTCACAGCAATGAGTCTGTCCAGAGCCCCGGTCAAAGCCTTCATGGTGAGGCCGGTAAGCTCATCCTCGTCCACAGGTACATCCCCGGTGGTAAAGACATCGGGATAGCGGGATAAGCTGCTGACACGGATGTCGTCCTCCAGGCCGAAATCTTCCGCCATAGAGCGCAGATATCCCAGATAAGCCTCAGCAGTATTCTTATTATATTTAACTGCTGTGTCAGCCTCGACCAGATCCTCGCAGCTGACACAGACATCTATCTTGCCCCTGGCTATGCGCCGCTTGATCTCGGAGCGGATAACCGTCTCGAAGAAATTCATCTTTCTCGGAAGACGGATATTGATATCCAGGTACCTGTGGTTCACGGATTTGATCTCCACAGTGATCTTCCTCTTGTCGTCAAAAGCCTCGCCCCGGCCAAAGCCTGTCATACTCGCTGTCATGATGCACCCTCGCTGTCTTTACATAATCCATATGATTATAAGATTTTTTCATACTTAAGTCAAGGCGGGGTAAAGTCTTTTTTCGTTGCATTCAGACATTAGCCGGCTGACGCCTGAATGCAACTGCAGCACCCGCATTTAAAGTCGCCTTCGGCGAGGCGGGTGCTGCTTTGGCACAATTTACTTTTTCTTTGAATTTACTTACGTGGCGTGGTATCATGTCCTTGGCTTAAGTATCAGGGAGGGATATCGTTTATGGCGCTGGATGGTATTGTAGTAGCTGCACTGGCAGATGAATTAAACACGGCTCTGGCGGGAACCAGGATCAGCAAGATCTCCCAGCCGGAGGATGATGAGCTGATGCTTACGCTAAAGGGCAGCCATGGGCAGCTGCGGCTGACTCTGTCCGCAAACGCCTCTCTCCCGCTGGCGTACCTGACGGAAAAGAACAAGACGGCTCCCATGACGGCACCGAATTTCTGCATGCTGCTGCGAAAGCATATTGCAAATGGACGGATCATCTCCGTGACCCAGCCCGGTCTGGAGCGGGTGCTGGTATTTGAGATCGAGCATCTGGACGAACTGGGTGATCTGAGGCGCAAGCGGCTGATCTTAGAGATCATGGGGAAACACTCGAATCTGATATTTATAGATGAAAATGACATGATCTTAGATTCCATCAAGCATATTTCCGCCCAGGTAAGTTCTGTCCGGGAGGTGCTCCCGGGCAGACAGTATTTCATTCCCTCCCAGAAGGGAAAAAAGTCGCCGCTGGAAGAGAAAGCCGATGTCTTCATCGAGACAGTCAGCACACGTCCCACCACTGCGGCAAAGGCCGTCTCAGGATCCTACATCGGGTTTTCACCGCTTATGGCAAATGAGCTGTGCTTCCGTGCAGGCATTGACGGCGATGCGCCCTGTGCCTCAGTGGGATCAGATGAGTGGCAGGCGCTTGCGGCCCGTTTTATCTCTCTCATGGAACAGGTGAATGCCCGTGCTTTTGATCCTCACATTTACCGCAGCGAAGGAAAACCCGCGGAATTTGCGGCAGTAGCCCTCTGCTCCTACGCTGACTGCGAGGGCGAGGCCTGCTCTTCTATTTCCAGGGTGCTGGAAACCTTTTATGGGGAAAAGAATATCTACACCCGCATCAGGCAGAAGTCCACGGATCTGCGGCATATAGTGAGTGTCCACCTTGACCGGGCCAGGAAAAAATATGATCTGCAGATGAGGCAGCTTGCGGATACTGGAAAGCGGGATAAATACCGCCTTTACGGCGAGCTTATCAATACCTGGGGTTACAATATCCCCGAGGGCGCTAAGAGCTTTGAAGCGTTGGATTATTATGATAATGAGACCATCGTGGTGCCCCTGGATCCGACCCTTACTCCTCAGGAAAATTCCCAAAAGTATTTTGCGAAATACGGTAAATTAAAGCGGACCTGTGAAGCTCTCACGAAGCTCACTGAGGAGACTCGTGCCGAGGTAGAATACCTGGAATCTGTGGCTGCTTCCATGGATATAGCCGCATCAGAAAGCGACTTATCACAGATCAGGGATGAACTCACTGAGAACGGATATATCCGCCGCCGCAGCGGAAAGAAACGTACCAACCAGGCGAAATCAAAGCCCTACCACTACCGCACTGCCGACGGATATGACATTTACGTGGGAAAAAATAATTACCAGAATGATGAGCTGACTTTTAAATTTGCCGAAGGAAACGACTGGTGGTTCCACGCCAAGAAGATGCCGGGCTCCCATGTCATTGCGAAGACTAAGACCGGGAAGCTGCCGGATTCTGTCTTCGAGGCGGCGGCCTCCCTGGCGGCCTACTACTCAAGGGGCCGGGAGAGCGATAAAGTGGAGATAGATTACGTTCAGAAAAAGCAAGTGAAAAAGCCTGCCGGAGCCAGACCCGGCTTTGTGGTATATTACACGAATTATTCCATGATAGGTAAGCCGGACACCGGCTGTGCCACACTCATATCAGATTGACAGAGAGCATATCTGAAAACAGTAAATCCCGCACAGACAGCGACCTGCCCTGTGCGGGATTTTCATCAACTCAAAAAATCAAATATCTCTTTCCAGTATTTCTCCAGCACATCATCAGTGGAGCTGTATATCTCGTGCTTCGTACCGGGCATGGGAACAAGGCGGATATCACCGCCGCGGGATTTTATTTTCTGAACAAACTTCGCCTGCTCATCCTTTGATACAAAGTCTTCATCATCCGCCTGAAATACGAGCACCGGGCACTTTATGGTCTTGTATCCCTGAGTCATGAGATAATTGTCCAGGCGGGCTGTCTCGTGAAGCCAGCCGTAGGAAGCGCCTGACATCTGGAAGAGGGGCTCCACCCGTCTCTTCTCATTATAATATTCAAAGCGGGGACGGCAGGTGGCGGCACTGTCCTCAAAGGTCTCGTCATCCCTGTAGGGATGCTGTCCGGGAACATAAGTCTTATCTTTACCCCTTCTGCACATACCGCGGGAAATTATCTTCGTAGCACCCCAGGGGACACCGCCAGACAGAGGCCTGATCATGGGAGAAGTCAGGATCACTTTAGTAAAGAGCTCCGGTGCGGCAGCCGTCAGGGACGCCCCTATTCCCCCACCCATGGAATGAGCCCAGAGGTACAGGGGCAGATCCATCCAGCGCTCTGCCGCCTTCTCCACAGCCATATTGAGATCCTCCACGTATCTCTCAAACCGATCCACATGCACCAGGCAGGGATCCGTGACCAGGCGATAGCTCCTCCCATGGCCGCAGTGATCGATGATGCATACATGATATCCCGCATTCATGAACATCCATATGACTTCCCTAAACTTCTCCGCAGTCTCGGTAAATCCGTGAGATATCACGACGATGCCCTTCGGATCATCGCAGCGATAGAATTCGCAGTATATCTTATGCCCTTCCTCCCTCTTGAGATAACGGACCGCCTTTCTCTCATCCAGCCAGGGCTCGACCTCTCCTGCCATATTTTCAATATAAACATCTTCACTGATGATCATTGGACAAACCCTCCTGCAAAAATTCTAGCATCCGGATATAAATATGGCAAGAAAATTTTTCCGAAAATTTGTTCGAAAAAGCCTTGACAAACATGTGTTCGTCTGTTAATATAATCTCATGCGAACGAATGTTTGATTTGAGAGGGGGGTGTACAGTATGTACAGTTACAACAGGAGAGATATTAAGGGTGCAAAGATATCTCACTTCCGCCATCAGATGGCGGCTCTGACAGCGGGTATTTCCGTGGCAATAGTCCTGACCGTGATAGGTGGAAGCCGCCTGCATACAGCCATGGCCTCTGATGCCTACAGCATATCTACCTGCTACACTTCCGTGTGCATTGCTCCCGGCGATACACTCTGGAGCATAGCAGATGAATATATGGATTCCGGCTGGTCTGATAAGGAGTCCTACATCGAGGATATCCGCGCTATAAATCATCTGACTGATGATGATATACAGGCCGGAGCCTATATCGTTGTTCCCTACACAGTTCCTGATCTGTGATTCGCATTACTCCCACGATCCATGGGCTGCGATTTACATCGTAAGTCTGCATGGCCTGCGATATTGACTTAAGTCCCCTCACACCAGGGCGGCGACATAGAACGCCGACCCGCATAATCATAAAGAGAGCCCTGCGCATTCAGACGCAGGGCTCGACTACATTTTACAGATGGTGTTGCTCAGGAGGCAGGCATAGGAGCTTCTAATATTCGCACACTGCTCCCCTTGTCTGCTGTGCACGGACGAATATGCTACAGATCTGCAGGGTCAATAAACTTACCGTCCTGCCATATCCTCTCCAGATCGTAGAAGAGCCTGTCTTCCCTGGAGAAGAGGTGGACGATGACATCCTTATAATCCATGAGCAGCCAGCTGGATCTGCGGTTGCCCTCGATATTGCCGTTCGTGCAGCCCACCTTATACAGAGCCTCATCCACAGCATCCATAAGAGCCTGCAGCTGGTTGGAATTGGATGCGCTGGCGATGACAAAGTAGTCTGCGATGACGGAGATCTCGCTGATGTCGATGACCTTGATATCCTCGGCCTTCTTGTCGTCTAAAGCATTACATGCGAGCTTTGCAAGCTCGCAAGGGGACTTGGCGGTATTCTTCATATAGTATGCTCCTCCTAAAAAATAAAAAATCAGTTTCTAATACAGACTGCTTCCCTGGCACAAGCCCTCTGAAGGTTCGGCCAGCAAAGTAATCACACCGTGAAAAATCAGGTTTACAAACCAACCGCTTTTACGGCTCATGGGTAAACTATGCAATTTTGACCAGTCTACTGGCCACAAATATTTTTGTAATATTTGTAAGCGTTGGCAGTGGTCGGATCCGTGACATGGCCAGCGAGGGTGTTCAGATAATTTACCGTATCCCTGAGGATGAGGTATGTCGCCTGGTCTAAATCTTTCACTGCGATCTCACGGAGCCTGTCCAGGTGAGGGGCCTCGCAGCGTCCCGGCTCGATGTAGTCAGACACGAAGATGATCTGGTCCAGGAGGTTCATACCCGGGACACCTGTGGTGTGTACCGCTATGGCATGGAGGACTTTCACATCCTTTACCTTGAACTTATGTCTCGCCACTATGGCTCCGCATTTGGCGTGAAGGAGCCCGGGATTCTTCATTTCCGCCTCGGAGACTTTCACTCCGTACTTTCCGCAGAGATGTATCTTCTCATCATCGGACATGTACTTTGCACAGTCATGGAGGAGCGCCGCCAGCTTCACCTGCTTCTCGTCGGCCCCATAGATCTCTGCCAGGTGCCTGGCCGTCTTAATGACTCCCTTGGTATGTTCATAGCGGGAGGGCTTTATGAGCGTCTTTATCTCCGCCTTTATTTCCTTATATTTCATGAGTGCACCTGCCTTTTGCCGAGTCTGCTCTCAGACAGCCGGATTTCTCATTTGCATTCAGGCATAAAGCCTGTGTTCTATAATATACTCTTCCACTTCCGCCGGTACCCACCCGCTGATGGATTCTCCATGAGCCACCATGTCTCTGATATCCCTGCTGGATGAGGTCCAGGCCGGCATATCAAACCTCAGTATCTTTGCATCATATTTTTTGCTGAGTCTTTCTATCTGCCTGTCAAGCTCTTTATTCCGTAGCCCATATCGTCCCGTGGCCAGTATTGTCGCCTCCCGGCAGATGAGCTCCGGATGCTTCCATGTGGGGAAATCTTTCAGTGAGTCCCCGCCGATGATGAAGTAAAGCTCTGCAGCTATTCCCCTGTCCGCCATACCCTTATTTATCTCCTGCAAGGTCAGGTAGGAATAATTCACAGCATCATGCTCCGTCTCCATCCGGGAAAGGATATATTCCGGATGTCCCTCTATGGCCAGCTCCACCATACGGCAGCGATGCTCCGTCATCTCTTCACCGGAGAACTCCTTGTACGCCGTATGACCGGTGGGAATGAAAATGACCTTGTTAAGGCCGAACTGCGCCATGGCGTACTCAGCCATGCGCAGATGACCGTTATGCACCGGATTAAAGGTGCCGCCGAGTATACCGAGCCTGCGGATATCATTGCTCATAATGCTCCCCTCTGTTTTATGAAGTGTAACCCGGGTACCGCTAAATTAATCGGCTAAGCTCAGGGAAGTTCTATTTTAGGGTTTTCCCTGTCTCGTTTATACAGTATGATCT
>JAJPYU010000072.1 GCA_021204765.1 Clostridiales bacterium | reverse complement strand
TATATGCGTCAGAAACCATTGCTTTTTTAAGAGTTTTCAAATATAATGAGGATGTTGCCGAATAGATATTTTTAATGATTGCCAGTTTGGAGTTAGGAGGTGTGATATGGCCACATCGAGTATTTTTGCAAATGTCAAGATTACTGAGCCGAAAAAGGCTGAGGCATTTGTCGATGCACTTGAAGCTTCTGCTAATGAGCCCATACGGAAACCCTCGACACCTGATATTCCTGTTGTTACAAATGCAGACGATATCCGTACACTGATGGCCAAGAGGTTTTCTGATTTATGAGCAAATACAGCATAATAAATATTCTTGACATGATAGAGATAATCGGGGAGGACAAGGTTGCCGCTGTCCTTTCCGATTTTTCTTGCCCTCTGAATTCTGAGATAGAGAATTTCGTGAGAAAAAATGCCATTGATTTCGCAAAGCGCAAAATGTCGATAACACACTTGGTCATTAACGAAGATGGCAAGCTTGCTGCCGTTTTTACTTTGACACATAAGGCTGTGGAGATTAGCAATGAAGGATTATCTGCCTCAACCAGAAAACGGCTGGGGCGGTTTGCCCAGTTGGATCAGAGTACAAATTCTTACACTGTATCCGCATTCTTGATTGCACAGTTTGGCAAAAATCTTAATGAGTCTGTCGGTAATGTTCCTGCAGGTGTACAGCTTATGGAAAACGCAGTTAAAGTATTGCAGAAAGTGCAGCATGACGTGGGCGGCGGAGTAATGTATCTTGAATGTGAGGACAAGCCCAAATTACTGTCATTTTACGGAAATGACAAAAATGGATTCCGTGTGTTTAATGAGCGGTTTTCAGAAGCAGATCAGACAAAATATATTCAGCTGCTGAGATTTTTCTAGTTGGGAGAAGCGGTTAATTTGGCCCAATGCTAAACATAATACACTCCAAATTTTGAGAGATTTTTTTCTATTGCAGCGCCCGGCAGCAAAGCCGGACGCATTGCAGTATCATCGGAAATTTCCTCAATTTAAGTCAAGCACAATATATTTCGTCTCGGGCAGCCAAGTCATCTCAAAATACAGCGTATCTTCCGTTAGACGCTGCCAGTGTCGTTTGTTAAAATCCAGCTTCCTGTATTTTTCAAAATTCCAAGGTGCACCGGACCCATGCCTGAATCCGGTGCACCATCTCATATCAGTTTAACACTCCCTCCTCTGTTATCTCATTAAAGACTGACATATCGAAGTCATCCGGTATGACGAGATAGCAGCTGGCATTTACCATATCGTATGTGTCCCCGGGTGTGCTGTCGCCATTGTAGGACAGCACGCCGTCATCGTCCACCGAATACTCCAGATATATCTGCACATACAGATAATTGCTGCCATAGGCAACCGGCGTATCACTCTGGCTCTCAAGCAAACCCAGCAGGGTCTGCACCTTAGCCTCATCCGTCATATCTACATAGTAAGCGTCGCTGTATCCGCCCTCCAGAGGCAGATAGATAATGACATCGAAATTCAGATAGTCGAACTCTGCCCCGGCGTCCATATAAGCGGCATATTTTTCTATTGATCCCCCTATATCCTGCCAATCGGACTGAGACTTCATCTCCCAGAGGCGGTCAAGGTACTCTGCAGTGGCCAGCGGAGTCTCCGCTGTAAGGGAAAATCCGGCAGTGCGGGTGACTCCTCCTTCGTTGACAGTCAGCGTCACGACATCGTATGACCACTCATAAGAGCCGCTGTCCGAATAAGTGTCCGTGCAGTAGAGATACCATTCCTCAAAGCCCATATTTTTCATATCCTGCTTTAATGCTTCGTAGACTGCCGCAGCTCCCTCAGTACCGATATCGTTTGCATCCATGGATATGCTCACGCCCGGATCTCCCGCATCGGGCAGATCCATGTAAATATTTCTGACCTCCTCATTATTTGTCAGGGCTTCTGCCATCATTTTTAAGTCTGCGCTGGTAACATTTATCTGGCGTACTTTCTTCCTTCCCTTTGACGAGATCAGGACTTCCCGGTAATTTCCAGAAAGATTCCGGCTGCTGTACCCATCATCCCAGGAGGTATCAATTGCGATACCCTCTGCCAGCCGCTCTGCCACCAGTTCCCGGATATTTTCGTCGGTAATCTCGATCTCTCCAATCTCATTCCCGATATAATCACCGGATGAATATGAGAATGCCGAGCCGCCGGGGATGCACACGTAGTCGATCTCATCCGCAGTGGGAGAGAAGGACAGGACGCCTTTCTGCATGCCCGCCATCCCGAAAATAATAATCAGATTGACTGCCGCCAGTATGACCAGGCCAGGGGCGGCCTTTGCCACATTCTTCCACTTCCTTGTGGAGACCAGTTCGTAGAGGAAATATATGATCACACCCACCAGATAGAGCTCGAAGAGGGTGAAAATATCAGTCCTGTCCACGGAAATGTTTCTGGCCATGTATCCGAAGATAATCACATCCGGGATCAGGCAGAACACCGTGGCCGGGATCAGACGGATCACCGCCTGCATCCTGCTGCCCAGGGCCGCATTTCCGGCAGCTTCGCTCTTTCTGCGGTTAAACACCAGGCAGGCCAGTATCATGTATGCTATGCCTATGGCAAAGGTGTAGGCTCCCGCGGCAAAACTGGCAAACACCGCATCACCGGAGCCGGTAAAAGCCCCGAAAATACCGCCGGTGACCACATTCCAGTCATTTCCGAAAAAGCTCAGATAATGGCTCTCCGTCACCACGGTGAGGGTTCCGCCTACTGTCTGCTGCAGCGTGAGCATCAGTCCTCTGGGGACAAAGATGATGAGCAGCGCTACCACCACATTGGTAAAGACCGTTCCGGTAAGGCTGATACCGAGAAGTACTGCGCCCAGCACAAACACCACGGCCGCCGATACCTGCACACTGTACCGAAGTATCCCAGCCACATTTATGAAAAATACATTGGGAAAGCAGAGGTGCAGCGCAGTGGCAAGCAGGGTCGTTCCCCACTGCATCGCCAGGCTCCAGGTAAGGACTGACAAAGTATAACTGACAAAGAGGCAGGTCCTGGTCTGGGGAATAGAGTGATAGAAATCACAGGAATTCCTCTCTGTCAGGAAGTGGAACAGGGTCAGGGCCATCAGGGGCGCAAAGAGGCAGTATACAAGTACAGCGTAGGGAAATACGTCGAAGAATCCCTCATTATAGAGACCGACTGAACTGCCTATCACCTCACTTAAGGTGGGCAGCACCGCCAGCAATACCAGCAGGAAGGTGTAGATGAGACCGGTCAGTTTCAGCTGCCTCAGTCCTTCCCTGTATAAATGTATGTCAAATATTTTCTTCTTCATTTCACTCTTCCTCCTTCCCTTCGGTGTCATACCCGCTGATGTCGAAGTGATACCCTAATGTCTCCAGCTCATAAGTAAAGACCTCCTCCAGAGAGAGGGGCAGCACATCCAGCAAAATGGGATGCAGGGCTTTCACCTTCTCAGTCACCTCTTCCTGGTCGCCTTTGGCGATAAGTGTCGCCACTGATCCCTGTCTGGCAAAATGCAGAGTGGATATCCCCTCAAAATCTTTTTCGGAGAAATCCCCGGGCAGGGCCACCTGGAGCTTAAAAAGCCCGGTCTTAAGGTCCGTAATATCATTTTCCAGTATCACATTCCCCTTGTGAAGCAGGGCCAGCTGGTCGCAGGTATCCTCAAGCTCCCTCAAGGAATGGGAGGTGATGATGGCCGTGGCTTTCTCCTCCAGGACGTCCCGGCAGATCAGGGTCTTTACCAGATTTCTCATCACCGGATCCAAGCCGTCGAAGGTCTCATCAAAGAACATGTATCTGGGTCTGGTGGAGAGCACCAGTATAATGGCCGCCTGACGCTTCATGCCCTTGGAAAAACCGTTTATGGATTTCTCCGAATCCAGTTCAAAGGTCTTTGTCAGGTACTCGAAGCGCTCCCTGTCAAAGCGGGGATAGAATGAGGCGTAGAGTCCCGCCATCCTGTTCATGCTTGCTCCCCTCATAAAATAGAGCTCGTCCGGCACGAAAGCTATATGTTCCTTTACCCTGGGATTCTCATAGATGGGCTCCCCGTCGATTAAAATCTCTCCGCCGTCCGCCTTATACACTCCGGTCACCAAGCGCAGGAAAGTGGACTTTCCCGCCCCGTTGGAGCCCACCATGCCGTATATAGAGCCCTCCGGGACATTGCAGTGCACCCCGTCAAGAGCCGTAAGATCATCAAATTTTTTAGTAAGATCTCTCGCTGTTATCATTTATCTTCTCCTCCTTTCCCATAAGCTTCCTCCACGCAGGAGAGTATGGCTTCCTTCTCTATGCCTGCCAGGGCCAGCTCACGGACCTGCTCTGTGAAGGCGTCCAGCTGCTGCCGCTTTCTCGCACCAATACACTCCCTGGCATCCCGGGCGACAAAGCAGCCCCGGCCCGGCACCGAGTAGACCACTCCCCGGCGGTCCAGCTCGGAGTATGACTTCTGGATGGTGTTGGGATTCACCGCCAGCTGGTTCGAAAGGCTGCGCACTGAGGGAAGCTTATCGTCCTCCTTTAAGATCCCCATGAGAATGAACCGCTCCACCTGGTCTACCAGCTGCTCATATACCGGTGTCCGGCTCATCACATCTATCTGAAACATAGCCTTCTCCTTCCTTGAAAATATCTGTCGAAATGTTTCGTACTAACTGTACTATCTACCATAATACAGTTGCAATATAACACTGATATTCTCACTTGTCAACAGATTTCTTAACTGTTCACACAGTAGCCTCAACCCCCATTCGCACTCCCGCCTGCTAAAGCATACTTTCCCGCTCCTTACGGAGCTAAGATTACTCATGTTGGTTGAGGCTGCCTGTTTTACAGGCAGACAGGACAGTTATATGTCTGCTTTCAAGCAAGCTTGAAGCATCCATCTACCTGTCCTGTCTACCGTGTGAACAGCAGCCGTCTTATACCTCAATTTGACAATACCTTTTCAAAGTAGTACAATCGCCTCTGGTAACCAGGAAGTAAGCAGTTCTTCAACGGACTGCCAGACAGCTTACCCCGGGTATTGTGGGGAGATCTTAAAGCTCATATGAGCAAACAGGAGGAATTATCATGGCAACAGAAAAAACCAATGAGCCGGTAGATACAACGATCATCGAGGAAGAGGTTGTAGATGCCCAGGACAAAAAAGCAGCCGCAAAAGAGGCCAACGCAAAGGTACGCGAGGCCATGAAAGAAGCGGCAAAGAAGAACGCGAAAGCCGCAGGAGCTGTGGCAAAGGACACTGCCGAGATGACAAAGAAAGTCACAAAGAAAGCAGCCAAGGCCACTAAGGCCACTACTGAAAAGGCAGCCAAGGCTACCAAGGCTACTGCTGAGAAGGCAGCTAAAGCCACCAAGGCTACCGCTGAGAAAGCAGCCAAGGCCACTAAGGCCACCGCTGAGAAAGCCACCAGGAAGTATACCAAAAAACCGGTGAAGGCTTCCGTGCTCCAGTATCTGGGCTCCGAGATCAGTGAGGATGAGCTTTACGACCGCGCCATGGCCCAGTTCGCAGCCACTGAGGGAGCCGTCCCCGTAAAGAAGATCACTCTCTATATCAAGCCCGAGGAGCTGGCCGCTTACTATGTCATCAACGATGAGTATACAGGCAAAGTTGATTTTTAATACTTTAGCTCCACGCCATGCACTTTGCTGCAGGGCGTGGGAGAAAGTGTAACACACAGCACCCGCCTCGCCAACGGCGACTTTAAATGCGGGTGCTGCAGCATTTCATCTATCAGTTACTGATAGATGAAATGTCTGACTTCTGATCTGTTCTGATCAGGCTTCGCCCTGTCTGACCTCGCCACGTTCGCAGCGGTTCCCCCAGGAGTCGATGAGCTCTCCCTCCCGGAAGACGCAGATGACTTCGCAGTGGTTCGCGCAGTTGGGGCAGGTCACTTCACGGGTCATGAAGCTCATGTCGGCGATATCGAAGGAGAAGGGCTTCTCCACTCCGCAGCCTTTCGCAAGGATTGCGGCACCGTAACATCCCATGAGATGCCCATTCTCATCCACAATGATCTCCTCTCCCAAAGAGTCGGCAAAGGCTTTGACCACACCCTGATTCTTACTCACGCCGCCCTGGAATACTATCGGGGCGGCTATTTTTTTGCCTTTTGCTACATTATTGAGGTAATTGTTTGCCACGGCGTTGCACAGGCCTGCAATTATATCCTCCCTGCTGTGGCCCATCTGTATCTTGTGGACCAGGTCGGACTCGGCAAAGACTGTGCATCGGGCCGCGATAGGCGTCGGATTGGTGCTCCCGAGAGCTATACGTCCGAAATCCTCCACTTCCACTCCCAGGCGTCGGGCCTGACTGGAGAGGAAGGAGCCTGTGCCTGCTGCGCAGAGGGTATTCATGGCGTAGTCCACAGCCACTCCGTTCTCCACACAGATGATCTTGGAATCCTGCCCACCGATCTCCAGGATAGTCCTGACATCGGGATGCAGGGTGGTGGTGCCCACGGCGTGGGCAGTGATCTCATTTTTCACTATGCTGGCGTTTATCATAACGCCTACCAGCTTCCTGGCGCTGCCTGTGGTCCCTGCGGCCACGACCCTGTATTTCTTCTGATCCAATTGTTTCCCCAGGGAGGCAATGACCTTCTTTGAAGCCTCTATAGGATTTCCTTCCGTCCAGAGATATTCCCCGCAGAGGATATTCTTCTCCTCGTCAATGACCACTCCCTTGGTGGAGATGGAGCCTATGTCGATGCCTAAATAAGCCTTTTTCATTTCTCTGTTACCTCGCTGTGTTTATACTGATCCGCCTGTCATGCAGACAACTTACTTTATTTTCAGGCAATATGCCCTATCATCATACCTGATCCCGCTTCTGTCTGGCATGCCTCATTGCCACCATGTCAAAGAAAGCCTCCAGCCTGGTCTCAATCCCGGTGTCGCTGGTCTGGGTGTCATAGCTCATAAACAGGGTAGGCACATGGTAGTCCTCGCTGATATTGTGGAGCATGGGTATGCAGTCCATCTCCGGGGTGCAACCGAAAGACTTGATGTGGACTATGCCGTCAAAACCCTCCTTTGCGTAATGCTCTGCCAGGGCTATAGTGGCCGCGGAAGTGGATCCCGTATCGAACTTCACATATTTTTCAGCGGACTTCCTGTGAAAATCCGCCCATATCCCGCCGGGGAACTTGAAGATATCGTAGTGGAGATACCTTTTCAATTTTTTGAAAAATCCCTTATCCGGGGTCAGGAGCACCGAGTTTGACAGGTTCATCCATCGGTGGACTTCCGTCCCCATCTGAGCCAGTTTCTTCTCTATCTCGTGGTTGGAGAAAGGATCCATGATGGTGAAATACTCTCCCACTATGCCGACTCTTAAGGGATGCTCCGGCTTATCAATGGGAATAGCCTTCATCTCTGCCATAGCCTTTTTGTACGCCCGCCTGGCATCGCCTAAGCCCCGGGCTTTTCTCAGCTCACCCAAAAACTTCTTATGTGCCTTATCAAAATCTCCCCGATTAACCTCGAAGCCCATATTCTGCCGGTAATAATCCTCCACCCTGTCGATAAAGACTACCATCCTCAGGGCGCAAGGCAGAGCCTTCGCCAAAGAAAAAATATTTGCATTATCCGCCAGCTTTAAGATATCCTTTATCAGTCCAAACAGATTTTTATATCTGTAGGTATTCAGATCCAGGATCTCAAAATCGTAGCCCATATCCTTTAGTATCTGCTCATGAAGCTCCGCATAGTAACCCAGCCTGCAGGTGCCGCCGGTCTGTATCAGCACGTTGGCTCCCGCCTCCAGGGCCTCGATATAATTCCCCATGTGGCATTTAAAGGGTGCGCAGACGAAATCCGGGCTGTACTTGGCTCCCAGCTCTATGGTCCTCTTGGTCATAGTGGGCGGCGCCACATACTCAGCCTTCGCCCCATGCTCCACATAATATCTTATGGCTATGTCGTAATTTCCCAGGCAGGGATAGCACAGCCGCTTTACGTTCTCAGCCATTCTTATCCGCCGCCTTTCTGAAACGTATAATATCTATAAAGCTCTCCAGGCGGGTCTCCACCCCGGCGCTGGCATCCTGGCTGTCCAAAAGCAGGTTAAGGATGGGCCTGTCCTTTATGCGGCGGATGATCATCTCATTTATCATGGAATCCGGCCCGCAGGGAAAGGCGGTAAGAAGTATTATACCGTCCACTTTGTCATGGTACTTCTCCACGGCTCCCAAAAGCTCCCGGCTCATCATCCAGGGGACCCTCTCACAGATTTTCAGTGAATCCTGCTGCGCCTGGCCGTGGTCTATCTTGTCCGCACAGACCGCAAAAGCGTCAAGGCGGCGTATTCCCTTAAGCACCGGCACGCCGATATACTCATCGTATAGATTATAGCAGTGCCCTGCCACCAGTATCTTTATCTGCTCCGTGGCGGCGAGAGCCTGATCCTGCTTTATTATCTGCTCTACCCTGTCCTTCTCCCATAAGTCGACGGCCTGTTGGTATGCCAACTGTGCAGCACCCCGGCTGCTGCCCAGCTCAACGCCCAGACCCACATAAGCCGCCTCTTCTGATTTCTTCTCGTGGAGATCCACATTGCAGGTGATAAATTTAAGTTCCCTGTCCCTGAATGAGTTGACGCAGAGATCATAGAGAGCTTCAAAGCGGGTGCACATGATGCCGTCCTTACCGAAATCCGCTATGCGGGGGATAAAGACTGCGTCACATTTTCCTTCCAATGAAGCTATATGTCCCAGAAAGAGCTTGCTGGAGAGGCAATTCTCATCTATGGCGTACTTTCCGCCTGTATCCTGTATTGCTTTGTTAGTTTTGGGGCTTAAGACGATCTCATGCCCCAGTTCCTTAAAAAAATTTCCCCATAAGGACCCATAGCGGTAGTACAGCAGAGGCCGCGGTATTCCTATCTTCATGTAATTTCTCCATATAAAAATGATATACGGATTACTCCGTGTTTCGCACTCTCGTAATCCTACGTTATCATATATATCCCTGAGCCTTAAAGTATTCCAGGTATGCCCCTATCATTTTTCTGTCAATGGGCGAACATTTGATCCCGGACAGCCCCAGAAGCAGCCTGGTGTTCGTCATGTCATAGATGGGATTTCTCCCTGTCACATGGCTTATGAGATTCGGGTTCCTGTCATTCCCGGACTCAAACAGACACTCCAAAAGCACCATGGCATTGTCCGCAGTGTCTGCCTTCTTTATCCTGTTTTTCCAGGTGCGGAAAGGAATGTAGTGGACGCGGTACCCGCAGGCCTTGATGCATTTTACAATGTAGGGCAGAGGCTGATCCTGGGGATTTATCAGGTTGAAAGCGTGGCCGAAACACTCCTCCTTCCTGGAAATATAGACCAGAGCTTTGCCCACATAATCGACAGGGGTCATGTGGAAACGGTATCCCACGAAAGGCACGCCCTGCATCTGCACTGTGCTGACTATCATGCGGCTGATCATATCATTAAGCTCCCAGACGCCGTTTGCCGCGCCGGTGATATCCCCGGGCCGGTAAATGGCAGCCTTCAGTCCCCGCTTTCTCGCAATCCCCACTATCTTCTCAGACACCCATTTGGTCTCGGAGTAGGACAGGGAGAATCCGTGCCAGTTCTTTAAAGGGTCATCCTCCATGACTTTCCTGCCGTGATTACCCGGCGTGTCGTAGACGCTGTATGAGGAGACGTAGTGGTAATATTTCGCCCGTCCTTCTCCGGCCAGACGGATGGTTTCCACTGTGCCGTGTACGTTGGTCTCCTTTAAATATTCATAAGGGAATACGAAATTAAGTATCGCTCCGTTGTGATAGATTATCTCCACATTTTCTGAAAGTTCTTTCCAGTCCTTATCATCCAGTCCCAGTCGGGGCTCCGACAGGTCGCCACAGACAGGCACGATAAAGGGCGTCATCTCGCTCTTGTAGCAGCGGTAGTGCTTTAAATTATCCTTTATCCTCTTCATTCCTGCCTCTTTAGAGTCGGCCCGGACCAGACAGTATATCTTAAGCCCGTCATGGGGGTAATAGCGGAAAATGTAACGTATCAGCCTGGCACCGAGGAAACCTGTGGCCCCGGTCAGCAGTATCTTCCGGCATTCTGTGACCGGCTTATCATACTCCGCCTCAAAGCGTATATCCTCATCCAGACGGCACTCATCTGCCAGATTCAGGGCCTTCCTTGATGCTGCTATATCTCCCAGCAACGTGTGGATGTAGCGGGTGATGCCGTTTACCGAGGAATCCCTTAAAACTTCCCGCAAGTCCAGCTTTATATGGAGCTTTTTCTCTATGGCGTTCACCAGCTCGAATCCGGAGAGGGAATCTCCGCCCAGAGCCAGGAAAGACTCGTTTAAGCTGAAACGGTCGGTCTTCAACACCTTGGAGAAAGCGGAGCGTACCTGGACGAAGATATCGTCAGCCACATCCACCGTCCTGTCAGCTATGTCGCCCACCAGCTCCACGGATTTATCAAGTATATCATCCGCCGCGTCAACGGTCTTTCCGATTATGGTATCGTTCTTTTTGTGGATATGCCAGGCTGCCCTGCTGCTGTACAGTATCTTTAGATCTCTGTTTAAATACTTATTCTTTGCCTTGAGGACCGACAGTTTCCTGTTGTCCGTCCGGGGAATAGTATCCACAGGCACGAATACCACATCATAAAATGAGAAGGCAAATCTCTCCGATACCGCCTTATTTATCTCCTGTACCCGCAGGCGGAAATTCTCCGAGGGCCTGGCCTCCACAATTGCCACCACCTGCTCCTTTTCATCTATATTGCAGGAGAAGAATCCGCAGGCATGTCCGGCCAGGGCCGGGACGCCCTTTTCCACCGTAGCCTGCAGGTCGGAGGGATAAATATTGTTGCCGTTTACAATGATCATTTCCTTGATACGGCCTGTGATGTAGAGATTCCCCTCATACATGAATCCCAGGTCTCCAGTGCGATAAAAGCCGATATCATAGCCTTTCATGGGCACATGGAAATTCTTATTTTCAGGATGATCACCCCAGTAGCCGTCCACCACGCTGTCTCCGCCTAAAAGGATCTCTCCCATCTGAAGCTCAGGGTAAGTCTCCTGGGCATCCACATCCGCAATAAGCACAGTCAGATCCTTAACAGGCCTGCCGACGCTTACTATCTCCTTTATCTGCTGTCCTTCGTCGGGCTCGCCCTCCACTATCACGGCCTGATTCTTCTCATAGGCCTCATAGTCCAGGGTAAGAGTCCTGTAATCCTGCGCCGCAAAGGTAGCCAGACAGCAATTCTCCGCCACACCGTAACCGGGAGCCATGGCATTCCCGGCGATATCAAACATTTCATAGAAGCGCCTCACATTGGCAGCGCTGATAAACTCGGACCCGTTCATAAAGTGAGTTACCTGATGAAGGGAAAGCTCCGCGGCCTCTTTCTCGGAGAAAATCCGTGTGCAGGCGTCATAGGCGGAGCCGGGACCCACGGTGAGAGTCACCCTGAAATCCGAGATCAGCTTCAGCCAGAGCCTCGGTGCCTCGAGAAAACGCATGGTATTCATGAAATATCCGGTGGAGTTTGTCGACAGTGGCGACACACAGATAGTCACCACCAGACCTAAATTGTGGAAAAACGGTACCCAGGTAGCCAGAGACACATGGTCGAAATTGTAGCAGTTCATGCACTGCTCCACATTTTTCATAATATTCTTCCAGAGAACGCGGGCACCCTTCGGATCGCTGGTGGAGCCGGAAGTGTACTGCAGATATACCAGGCTCTCCGAATCGGCAGGAAGCATTACATCATCCCGGCGATAAGGAACCAGCCTGTCTGTATATATTCTCTTTAAGCGGACCGCGTCACTGAAAGCTTCCTTTAAAAGACGTCCTGTCAGATTCACATCTGAGCCCTGCTCCAGGGCGTAATTGGAAATAAGTGCTTTAGGCTTGCAGGATTTGATCACAGAGATGAATCTCTGCGTCTTGTCCTCATCAATAGGCGGAGGAATGACGGTGAAAACCACTCCCGCCATCATGCATCCATAGACGGCACAGACAGTGCCGTGATCCTGCATGCTGAGGATAACAGCCCGCTCTCCGGGGCGAACACCCTTTTTCCGGAGCATATATGCCACCTCCAGAGACTTGTAATAAGTCTCCGAGACGGTGTGATTCTCCAGAACCCATTTCTGTGCTTCGTCATTGTAGTCCACAAAGCGGTACAGTATGTGATCCGGGACGGCTAAAGCCTGATCCCTTAAGTAGTCTGTCACTGTCTTGATATATGCCATAGTCTTACCTTTCCGGCTGTATGATACCTGAAATTATAGTCGCTTTCTGCCCGCATCCTGCAGTTTAACATGCCGTTTCTATGATACTTCTTTATGGTTTTTCCCGCAAGGGCAAATAACTTACAGAAAAACAGCCAATATTTCCGGTCATTTTGACCTTTTGCGCTGTTTCCTGCGGAAAAATCCCCGTTTTTCCTCCGAAATCGTCAGTTCCACTTCCTCACCCAGAAGACGGTGGCAGATATCAAGAAAGGCTTTTCCTGCCGGACAATCCGTATCCACCATGGGTTCGCCGCGATTGGCACAGCCAAGAGCCGCATCGTCATCCGGGATAAGCCCGACCACAGGTATACCCAGAATCTCGCTTATATCTTCATGGGAAGCCATGTCACCGCTTTTTACCAGTTCAGATCTGCTACGGTTTACAATTATCTGCATCCTACGGATACCGTGCTCGTCCAGTAGCCCCCTAATCCTGTCTGCATCACGGATAGCCGATTTCTCCGGAACAGTAACTATAAGTGCACGATCCGCACCGGCGATGGCATTTAAAAACCCCTGCTCTATGCCTGCAGGACAGTCAAAAAGCACAAAATCATATATTTCCTTTAACTTGTCCGTGAGCTTTATCATCTGATCCTCATTCACAGCGGACTTATCCCTTGTCTGAGCCGAGGGCAGCAGAAAGAGCCCCGGATGCCTCTTATCCCGGATCAGGGCCTGATCCGCCTGGCACTTCCCCTCAGCCACATCCACCAGGTTATAGACAATGAGATTCTCCAATCCTGTGAGCACATCCAGATTCCGAAGGCCTATATCTGTGTCCACCATTACGACACGCCTGCCCAGGGAAGCCAGTCCGGCACCTATATTTAAAGTGGTGGTGGATTTCCCCACTCCGCCTTTCCCTGAAGTGATGACTATAGCTTCGCTCATTTATCCATCCTCAATATCCGGCACAATTCACCTGTTCCCACCGCACCGGCAGCGATGTGCCGGACGTGAGCCTCAAAGATCAACCCAATATGCCTCCGGTGACTGTCTCTATCTGTATGGTGAGGCCTTTCACAAAAGCTATCCGGGGCTCCACCTTGACGATTTCCCTGTCTTTATCCCTGCGTCGGCGCTTTTTCTCTTTCTCTTTCTCAAAGGCCATGATGGCATCGCCTATCTTTAAGGCGGAAGGGTTCATCTCCATCGCCGTAATGAACTTCTCCGG
>JAJPYU010000266.1 GCA_021204765.1 Clostridiales bacterium | reverse complement strand
CCGTTTCGGATCTGGTAATCGCCATCATCGACCACGTAAAAACCAGGCGCAGGAACCGAAGTAACATTTTACAAAATAGATGACGAGCAGTATTACATGGACTTTTCACGTCCAGAAGAAAAAGGATAACCATATGGCGGATAATCTTTTAAAAGAACTCCGAAGAAAGAATATGTCGCATATACGCAGCACGAATTCCAAACCGGAAGAAAAGGTACGCAAATACCTTTTCTCCCGCGGTCTTCGATACCGTAAAAATGTACGGAAACTTCCTGGATGCCCAGACTTAGTATTTTCAAAATACAAGACCGTCGTGTTCGTCAACGGCTGTTTTTGGCATCACCATGACTGTGGCCGGTTTGTCTGGCCTTCATCAAATGAGGAGTATTGGCACAGCAAAATTGACCGGAACGTCGAGCGTGATGAGCAGAACCAGAAACGCTTAAAAGAAATGGGATGGAATGTCATCACAATCTGGGAATGCGAATTAAAGCGGTCCGTTGCTGATAAAAATTTGGAAGCCCTCTATGAGAAAATTACGGAAAATAGGCAATAAAAGACCGGAGAGCCGCATCCTTTGCAACGCCCTCCGGTGTCCCTTTTATTCATTGATATTGGCATCCATGTAAGGGTATTCAATGCCGGCAAATGATTTAAGAATCGCTTCAAAAATAATCTGTGCGCCCTTGCAGGGGACTGCCATGCCTATCTGTTTACGAACGCTCTCCTTACTTCCTTTGAATTCAAATGTGTCTGGGAACGTCTGGAGCCGTGCCCGTTCCCTGTTTGTCAAAGCTCTCGGTTCGCTCCAGTGGTAAATGTGGGTTCCGCCTCCACCGCTTCCAGTAACTGTGTAAGATGGCTTATCTGGATCAAGCCGCTTATAAATTTGGCTTATCTTTGCTCCCTTTATATTAAGCTGCAACTCTGGCGGCAAATTTGCCGTGAATGCGTTCTGTCCCGCCTGGATATGCTCCAATCTTTTTACAACTGTTTCTGACTGCTTCGTCAGTTCATTATTGAATGCATCCTTCGGAATCGGAGGCACTTCAATAGCCGTCCGGCACGAATTGTCAACATCCTTGTAAGGGTCAGTCGATGGAACTCTGTAAATCACGTTTATGTCATTCCTGATACCAACAATAATGATTCTGTGCCTCGCCTGCGGGATGCCATAATCTTCAAATTTATAAAGATGCGGTGTGATAACATAACCCGCCTCTCTTAATTCAGTCAAAATTTTTGTAAAGGCCTTGCCCTCGTTAGCGTTACGAAGGCCACCGACGTTTTCGGCCAGAAACCACTGCGGTCTAAACCTTTCCAGTGCTTGTACACCATAAGAATACAGTGGGCCGTAAACACCGTCCATTCCTTTCTGCTCCCCGACAACACTGTAGTCATTGCAAGGGAACCCAAAGGCCAATGCATCAATAGGTCCGAGTCTGCTCATGTCAAATTTGCGAATGTCTTCGTGATACACCGTCTGCGGTGCATCACGGCATATATTCCAGCGATATGTTTCACAGGTGCTTGCATCATAGTCATTCGCCCACTGATGCACAATTCCGAATTCGGGATCACCGATGTCGGCATGTGTTGCACCCCATGCAATCCCGCCGGGGCCACAAAACAATTCGCCCAATCTAAAAATCATTATTGTACCCTCTTTCTATTCAACAGGTCAATCAATTCTTGGATGTACTCCTTTTCTTCTGCATCAAGCGTTGATACACCATGAAACACCTGCTGATATTCCTCTATATCAGATGTCTCCAAATATCCCACATCAATATAAAGGTCAATTACAGAAACATGATATAAACTCGCAAGTTTCTTTAAGTCCTCAGCCGGTGGGCATTCTATTTTCCCGCGTTCCATCTTGCTGAGTCTGGAATTCGTGATGCCTACTTCCTTGTTAACTTGGCTGAGGCTGAGGCTTAATTTATCTCTGTATGCTTTCAGCCGTACTCCTAAATTAGACATAGTATCACCTCGCATTTTATTATATCACTGTCGCTGCATAATTGCAAGTATTTTTTTAAAACGCTGCGATATTGCAGCAGTTTTACACAAAAATTCCTTCTTTGTTCTCTCTATACATCGTAACGATAGCCAACCCTCAAACGATAGCTTTTTCTATCGTTACAGGATTAGACCCCGGCCGCTCAATTTTCCCTGTCCGGCCGCCATTTCCGTCATGCTGCCAACACCCCGGAAATAAAGAAACCGCCGAGAAACGGCGGAATTACGGCATTTTCGCTATCGTGTTTTTGTATCAATCTGAGTCTGATTTTGTCCATCCCATACACATAGATAATCTGTCAAATTCCAACGTCCAGCAGATAGAACGCTTTACCAGCGTGGAACAGGCCATGGTGATCATGCGGGAATTTATCCGCTCCTACTGCCGCCTGATCCGGGGGCTGGCCATGACAGGATACTCTCCACTGGTACAGAAGGCGCTGAACTGTATTTTCACAGATCTGTCAGCGGATCTGTCTTTGAGCTCACTGGCAGCCATCTTAAATGTAAATGCCAGCTACCTCTCCACTCTCTTTAAAAAGGAGATTGGCAGCTCCCTTACAGAGTATGTGAACAGATCCAGGATACGCCACGCCCAGCACCTGCTGCTGGAGACTAATCTGCCGATAAAGATCATCGCTCAGCAGTGCGGGATAAAAGATGTGTACTATTTCGGGAGACTGTTTAAGAAGATCACCGGAACTTCGCCCAAGGCGTACCGGGACGACGCGATGGAGCACTACCTGAAGCTGATCACGGATCCTGAAGACGAATAAATAATATATGAGGTGCTCGTCGCTTTGCTCGGGCACCGCCAGGTTCTTTAAAGTATTTTCTGTTTTCTTTGTATTTACTTATGTGGCTAACGCCGGGTCTTTTATTTTGTTTGCGGCAAAAGCCGCAGCACGGTCGAGACAGGTTCCACATTTACCGCATGGCTTCTCTCCTCCTTCATAACAACTCCAGGTCAATTCATATGGGACATCAAGTACGAGGCCCTGGCGAACGACTTCGGCTTTATTGACGGAGACGAAGGGGGCGACGAGGCGAAGCTGGCCGCCGCTGCCAAGGTAGATGGCCTGGCCCATGGAGTCGACGAAGTCGGCTGAACAGTCGGGGTAGGCGCTGCCGGCGGCGTCGTCAGAGTGGGCACCGTAGTAGATGACGCCGCAGTCCTTTGAGAGGGCTACTCCTGCCGCTGCGGAGAGAAAGAGGCCGTTCCTGAAGGGGACATAGGTGGAGACCGGGCTGCCGCCGGCCTCTTTTATCTGCTCTCCGTATGACTGCTCGGGAATCTCCTTATCGGAATGAGTGAGCAGTGAGCAGTCACTCCAGGCAAATACAGGCGTCAGATCCAGGGTGATGTGCTCCACCTGGTAATAGTCTGCAACTTTTCCTGAAGCTATGAGTTCTTTGTCATGTTTCTGTCCATAGAAAATGGACAGGGCAATTACATTCTCGTTTCCATATTCTTTTACAGCCAGTGCCAGGCAGGTGGTGGAGTCCACTCCGCCGCTGGAAAGTACAAGTGCTCTCATAAATTTCTCCTGTAAAAAGGAGTCATGGTTTACCATGGCTCCTGCAATATCACAATATGATACTAAAAAGTCCTGGTTTTGTTTACAGACGGGAAGGTACAGATGAACCGTCTACATATGAGCGATAAGCGACGAGAATGTGAATATGTGCGGAGGCCATGACTGCTTGCAGGCAATAGCCTCTGCACATATTCACATTAGAGTGCAACGGACACCGAAAAATGCGAAGCATTTTGAGGTACTCGTCGCTTTTCGCGTGTGTTGTTACTCTTCGTCTTCGTGTATCAGGTCAAGGACTGCCGTCAGCTCACTTCCATTGGGTGGTGCAGTCATTAATTCTTCGTGTTTTCCATCAGGGGTAACACAGCAGAGAACGTCGTCCTCATCTTTCTCGCCCTTCTCTATCATATAGTAATAAACCTGCTCAGCCACCGGGTTCCAGATTATGTAAGTGTTGGTAGCTATGTGCGGCGCAAGGCCTTTCCTGGGGAGCTCTATACAGTAGGCTGCAGTCTCTTCATTTATATTGAGGGAAAGGACGTTGAAATCCTCTGGAGTGAAAGGGCTGGGAGTCTTCTCACCATAGGGCCTGCCATAGAGCTCACAGATAAACTCCTCGCCGCGCTCCTCAAGCTCGTCTATGAAACCGCCTTTTCTCTCGAAAAGAGCCCTGGGTATCTCCACCTTCTCCACGGAACTTCTGGCCAGGACGGTAAACTGGGCCTTGGTAACCTTCTTTATTCCCGCTTTGGGCTGGGAGGCCGCCATCTGAGCCAGGTCGTCTATAAAGGCTTTCTTCCTGATGATCAGGCCATTCTGCTGGGGATTGACTATCATTCCGTCGTAGGCGGTCTCGTCTTTCTTGATATTCTCGATGACATAGCCTGCGGAGACGCGGATCATGAAAGGGAAATCTTTAGTATCCAGTATCTTCTCACGGGAGGTAAAAATGGGATGGAACTTATGGCCCTCCTTATCCGTCATGGAGACAGGGATGAGACGGATGGCCTCATTCTTCTTGAGGGGCTGGCCATTCATAAGCTTCATGACGGCCCTGGGATCAGCCCCCTTTGGAAATGCCACGGGGATGATGACCTGAGAACGCTTCATGAGAGTGATGGCCTCGTTTAACTTATTAAGGTCATTCTTTGAAGCCTGACACTCAGCTATAAGCTCCTCCAGCTTCGCGTTATTCAAATTATAGGATACTCGCATCAAAATGCTGCGGTTCATATATATCCTCCTAGTAGTTGCTCTGCATGATCCCGCAGATCATTGCGAGATTCACATTGTACTGGCTGCTGTTCTCCCGGATGCGGATCAGATTATTCCTGTCATCCACATAGAGGACTTTCGCTCCAAAAAAACCCGGAGTGGCCTCAAACATCCGCGTCTGGTGCATATGGATGTCACAGCGTTCCCCGACAAAGCGTGCATAAGGATGGACACTCTCATCCCACTCCTGCACTATTAACTCTGTCTCCTTACGCAATGCCCGCTCCGTCATCCTGACCTCGCTGATGTCAGTAACATAGGCTTTATTGGCCAGTCCGATATTTCCCTGGAACTGGAAAAGAATATACTGGCGGTTCGAGGAAATGATGCCAACCCTGGCATATCCCACATCCTGACCTGTCATGCTGATGGTGCAGTATTTCCCATGGAGTGGAGTCACATCAAAATACTCACCCTGTCGATGAACTATCTTCAAACCATCCATATTTTATCCTTCCCATACTGCTCACATGCAGCCTCTGCTAAATTCGTAATCCGTCTGCTAAAGCAGGCTTTTTTGCACCTATCAGTGCTGCAATCACTCACATGTGCAGAGGTTACCTTGGAGCAGCAGCCGTCATAATTTTATATTCTTTAACAGATCACCCATGGATGTGCCGACAGACTCGGTCTTGGGCATCTTAAATGAGGTCTCTTCCTCCCGCTTCTTCTGCTCCGCAAGAGCCTTCATGGAGAGCTTGATCTTCCCATCCTTATTACCGATCACTTTTACCTTTACATCCTGACCGGCCTCCAGCAAATCTGAAGGGTGCCTCACATGCTCCCTGGAAATCTGGGATACATGAACCAGTCCGGAAACTCCGTCGCCCAAATCGATGAAAGCACCGTAATCCTGAATGCTCTCCACCTTACCGGTAATGACTGAGCCGACTTTCACAGCAGCGATCTTCGCTTTTTTTGCATCATCGCGCTCACGGCGGAGGATATCCCTGGCGGAGAGGACCAGGCTGTCCTTCTCCTTATCAGCAGTGATGATCTGCACCTTCACTGTCCTGCCAAGCCAGTCGTTTAAGTCTCCGGCGCGGCCAAGAGTCAGCTTTGACTCGGGGATAAATCCCCTGATGCCCTCGACCATGGCTATGACACCTTTTTTCACAATGCCGGTAATCTCCACCTCAAGCTCCGTCTTCGCCTCATAGAGCTCTTCTATCTTCTCCCAGGCGATCAGGGCGTCGGTATCGTGCTGGCCGTCTCCCATTTTCCTGTAGGACTTTTCAAGAGCCTCTCCCATGTCAGCCATGGACGGCACTGGCTCCTCAGTCTTAACAGGCTCACTGGCAGATGCTTCCTCTGCCACAGGATCCTCAGCGGGTGCAGCCTCAGTCACAGGCTCATCGGCAGGAGTCTCAGTGATGATCTCTTCTGCGGATGCGGCTTCCTGAGCAGCTTTTTCGATAACAGTTTCCTCAGCTTTAGTTTCAAGGGTTTCTTCTGTGAGTTTGGTTTCAGTTTCCATAACTTTCTCCTCGCTTTATAAAATCTTTAATTTAATTATTGTAATCCGCCGTATAAACCAGCGGTTTTAAATGTTTGTAATAAGTAAAGATAGCTTTACCCTTTATGGCATCCTCGGAGACATACTGATACGTCTCGGCTTCCTCCTCGGTGGTCGCCACACCCGCGGCCAGAGCCTCATCGTCCCACACCCGGGCATCGGCGGAATTATTTCGATTGTCCCCCAGAACCAGATAACAGCCCTCCGGCACCTCAAAGTGGTATCCATCATTCTCCCAATACCATTCCTCAGGGAGATAATCCTCATTTAAGGGAGTTTCACTGTCATTTATATATATCTTCCCATCCCGAATGTCAACAGTCTCTCCGGGAAGTCCTATTACTCTTTTAATATATGTCTCTGACGGATCCACCGGATAGGAAAAGAGAACAATATCGCCCCGCCTCGGATCCTTAAACCAGTAGGAAAATCGGAAACCGATGAGCCTGTCGCTGGTCATGATGGTATCTTCCATGGATCCCGAAGGTACCGTGGCATTAATGATGATAAATCTGGTCACAACAAACACCACGACAATGACGATGATGAACATCTTCACCCAGCTCATGACTTCTTTTTTCAGGGCATGCTGGTCTTCCTTCTGCTTATCTGTATCAAGAGTCTCAGCCTCTTTTTTTTGAACCATTCCTTTGTCACCTATATATATGATGATACCAGGGGTTGCTGAGTGCCGGTGGCACTCGTGTTTGCAACCGACCGGAGCGGTAGCGGAGACCAAATAGACCTGAAATGGATGCTTGCATCCCGGTATTATTACAGCTCTGCAACCAACTCTATCGGACAGTGGTCCGACCCCATGACCTCCGTGTGAATGTCTGCCGACTTCAATTTGCCTTTAAGGCTGTCAGATACGATAAAATAGTCTATGCGCCATCCGGCGTTCCTCTCACGTGCTTTCATGCGGTATGACCACCAGGAATATATTCCCTCTCTGTCAGGATAAAAATACCTGAACGAATCTATTCTACCACTTGCAAGAGCTTTTGTCATCTTTTCTCTCTCTTCATCGGTAAAACCGGCATTATTGTGATTCGTCTTTGGATTCTTAAGGTCTATCTCTTCATGAGCCACATTCATATCCCCGGCATAGATCACCGGCTTCTTCTCTTCCAGAGAACTGATATAATCACTGAAATCATCCTCCCACTTCATACGGTAATCAAGACGTGCCAGCTCATTCTGTGAATTCGGCACGTATACCGTGACAAAATAAAAATCCTCAAACTCAAGAGTAATGACACGCCCTTCATGGTCATGCTCCTCTATACCGATACCATAATTTACAGAAAGTGGCTTTCTCCTGGTAAATACAGCCGTGCCGGAATAGCCTTTCCTCTCGGCGTAATTCCAGTACTGCTCATAGCCAGGAAGGTTCAGGTCTATCTGGCCCTCCACAAGCTTCGTCTCCTGGACACAGAAAATATCCGCATCCGCTTCCTTAAAATAATCGAGAAAACCTTTATTTACACAGGCCCTGAGCCCGTTTACATTCCAGGATATAAATTTCATAAATAAACTCCCCATCAAATTTCTTAAGCGGGTCCTGTGCATCATAAACCCCCGCAGACTCTCTCAAAAGAAGTCTGCGGGGATCTGATTTACACGAACTGTCATATAAGGCTATCCGCCCTATTTAGCGTAATCCGTAGCACGGCTCTCTCTGATCACATTGACCTTTATCTGGCCCGGGTACTGCAGCTCTGCCTCTATCTGCTTCGCTATGTCTCTGGCCATAAGTACCATGTCCGCATCACTGACCTGCTCAGGAACAACCATAATCCGGACTTCTCTGCCCGCCTGAACTGCATAAGATTTGTCTACACCTTTAAAACTGTTTGTAATATCCTCTAACTTATTTAACCTGGTGGCATATGACTCCAGAGTCTCCCTTCTGGCTCCCGGTCTGGCCGCCGAAATAGTATCGGCTGCCTGTATCAGGCATGCGACAAGGGATTCCGGCTCCACGTCACCATGATGAGCTTCAACTGCATTAATGACAGTGGCTGACTCCTTAAATTTCCTGCAGAGATCCACTCCCAACTGGATATGTGACCCCTCCATCTCGTGGTCGACAGCCTTGCCTATATCATGCAGCAGCCCTGCCCGCTTGGCGACTCTCACATCCACACCTACCTCGGCGGCAAGCAATCCTGCAATCTGTGCTACCTCGATGGAGTGCCTCAAAGCGTTCTGTCCATAACTGGTCCTGAACTTCATCCGGCCCAGCAGGCGAACCAGCTCGGGATGTATCCCATGCACACCCACCTCCAGGGTAGCAGCCTCGCCCTCCTCGCGAATGACTCTCTCCACATCTCTCTGGGCCTTCTCCACAGTCTCCTCAATCCTGGCCGGATGGATACGTCCGTCCACGATGAGCTTCTCAAGAGCAATACGAGCCACTTCCCTCCTGACCGGATCGAATCCGGAAAGGATGACGGCCTCCGGGGTATCGTCAACAATGAGATCTATTCCTGTCATGGTCTCCAAGGTGCGGATGTTGCGGCCCTCACGGCCGATAATACGCCCTTTCATCTCATCGTTGGGAAGCTGCACCACTGAGATCGTGGCCTCAGCCACATGATCTGCGGCACATTTCTGAATAGCATTAACTATGTATTCCTGTGCACGCTTGCCCGCTTCCTCTCTGGCCCTGGTGTCCATCTCCTTGACCAGCTTGGCTGTATCAAGTTTAACATCTTCTTCAACAGTTTTTAAAAGGTATTCTTTTGCCTGTTCAGAGGTTAGTCCTGAAATTCTTTCCAGTTCCTGTATGCGTTCTTCATTTAACTTCGCAACCTCCGCCATCTGGCGTCTGATGTCCTCTTCCTTCGCTGCAAAACTCTGCTCACGGCGCTCGACAGACTCCAACTTCTTATCCAGGTTGGCTTCCTTCTGTTCCACACGCCTCTCGCTGCGCTGCACATCCGCTCTGCGGTCCCTTATCTCACGATCGAGCTCGTTCCTGGTCTGTATCGACTCCTCCCTGATCTCGACCTTGGCCTCCCGCTTCGCATCCTCAGCCTTCTTCACAGCCTCATCTATGATGACCTGAGCTCTCTTCTCCGCACTGCCGATCTTCTCCTCGGTGCGCTTTTTTATAAGGCTCCTTGTGGCTACATAGGTGATAACGAAAGTGACAACGACAGCCACAACAGCGGTAATCACTACTGCTATGCCAGTCTGCACTACAGGTGCACCTCCTTATTTGATTTTGTGTTACTATTGTACATATAACAAAATATTAAAAATATTAAATTGTCATAAACTACAACATTTAAATATTAAACTTTTTCGTGCTTTATGTCAAGCCCATCTGTTTTTTAATCTCGGATGCCTTAAAGCCCCGGCGAAGGAGAAATGAAAATGTACGTTGCCGCTCGGCATCATCCGCAGTCTCCGGATCATAATGGCGCTTATCAAGAAGCTTTGCGATCAGCTCGTCCTCTCTGCCCTCGTAGGACTCCTCTAAAGCTGCGTCTATATCAGACTGGGACACGCCGCGGCTCATAAGAGCAGTGCGCAGCTGGCTCCTGCTCTTCTCCTGCTGATGGAAACGAATGTAGGTGCAGGCATAGCGCAGGTCGTCTATGTAGTGATATGAGCGAACATACTCCACCGCCTCGTCAGCAATGGAATCCGGATAACGGTCTTCCCTCAATTTCTTCCGAAGCTGGAACTCGGTGCGGTCCTGCTGCTCCAGAAGATACAGAGCCCGCTTCTTCGCCCGCTTAATGAGCACATCGCTGCAGAGCCTCTCCCAGTCCTCGACAGAAAGCTCTGCACCCTCCTCTATATGAAAAGCATCCGCTTCCTTTCTGTAGAGAGGAAAGGTCCCCACCTCATCGGTGAGGACCAGCAGCTTCCCCTTATTATTTACCTGCTTAACTTCTAAAATACGCATGGATAAATCACTCCATCTGCCACCTCACAAATGCTGTGGCATATCAACTCAGGGCAGCACTGCGGCGGGTGGATTAAAACTCCCCTTCATCCTCAGGCATTTCTCCTGTCTCAGCTGCCGCGGCCTCAGCCGCAGCCGCAGCTCTCTTCCCATCCAGATCGTAGTGATCGCGAACCTTCTGCTCTATCTCGCTGCAGACATCAGGATGCTGAGACAGGTAGAGCTTCGCATTCTCACGGCCCTGGCCTATCTTATCGCCGTTGTAGGCATACCAGGCACCGGATTTATTCACCACTCCGATATTTGCAGCCAGATCCAGGATATCCCCTTCACGGGAAATGCCGGTGCCGAACATGATATCAAACTCAGCCTCCTTAAAGGGCGGTGCTACTTTATTTTTCACCACCTTGATCCTGGTGTGATTCCCTATCACCTCGCCGCTCTGCTTCAAAGACTCCAGGCGGCGCACATCCAGACGAATGGAGGAATAAAACTTCAGCGCCCTGCCTCCGGTGGTCGTCTCTGGATTCCCGAACATCACTCCCACCTTCTCACGAAGCTGGTTGATAAAGATCACTATGCAGTTCGACTTGCTGATCACGGCGGTCAGCTTCCGAAGAGCCTGGGACATCAGCCTGGCCTGCAGACCCACATGGGAATCGCCCATATCACCCTCGATTTCAGCCTTCGGGACCAGGGCTGCCACAGAATCCACAATGACTATGTCGATGGCACCGGAGCGGACCATGGTCTCAGTGATCTCCAGAGCCTGCTCACCGTTATCCGGCTGTGAGATGTACAGATTATCAACATCCACTCCTATATTCCTCGCATAGGAGGGATCAAGGGCGTGCTCGGCATCTATGAAACCGGCTATACCGCCCTGTTTCTGCACCTCTGCCACCATGTGCAAAGCCACTGTCGTCTTGCCGCTGGACTCAGGACCGTAAATCTCCACTACCCTGCCTTTAGGGATACCGCCGATACCAAGAGCGATATCAAGACTTAAACAGCCCGTAGGGACAGTCTGAACATCTATGTCTATATTCGGATCTCCCAGCTTCATCACAGAGCCCTTGCCGTACTGCTTCTCTATCTGGGCGATCGCCACGTCCAGAGCCTTTAACTTATCCTCTTTTGCCTTCTCTTCTTTTGTCATAAAAATTCTCCTCACTCGAACTTGTGTTCGTTCTGTTGATATAGTAATACTACTGGTGGAAATTGTCAATAGATTTTTTTAAAAATTATCCCCGAAAAATCACAATGATATTGTAATTTTCCGGGGACAGAAAATCAAGGGGAAAATGAGCGATAAGCGACGAGAATGCGGCTATGGACAGGGATTTTGACTGCTTGCAGGCAAAAATCCCTGTCCATAGCCGCATTAGAGTGCAACGGACACCGAAAAATGCAAAGCATTTTGAGGTGCTCGTCGCTTATCCGGGCGCTTACTCATCCCCCATTAACCTGAATGCGTATTCTGCGGAGCCCTCCAGCTGGTACTTCGCATTTTCTATGGCGTCCTTCTGTTCGGGGGTCATGCTGTCGGCCTTGACCTTGCGCATGGCCTTCTCCAGATTCACGATATCATTGCGGATGGTAGTCCTGGAAGACTTGTCCAGCTCCTTGCGGGTCTTATTAAGAGCGTTCTCAGCCTTGCGGATCAGCTGCTGGGAGTCGTTTAAAAGGTCATAGTTTTCTTTTCGCTGAGTGTCGGTGGCGGCATACTCGGCGGCCTCTGACATGGCCCGCTCCACCTCATAGTCGGACATGCTGGTGCCGGAGGTGATGGTGATGCTCTGCTGCTTGCCGGTGCCCAGGTCCTTTGCGGATACGTGGACTATGCCATTGGCGTCGATGTCGAAAGTGACCTCTATCTGGGGGACGCCGGCCATGGCGCGGCGGATGCCTCCCAGACGAAACTGTCCCAGGAGCTTATTGTCCCTGGCGAACTGTCTCTCTCCCTGGAGCACCTTTATCTCCACGGCAGGCTGGTAATTCTGGGCAGTGGTAAAGACCTGGCTGTAGCGGGTCGGGATAGTGGTATTTCTCTTGATAAGGGGTGTGGCGATGCCGCCCACAGTCTCTATGGAGAGGGTCAGTGGCGTGACATCCATAAGCAGTATCTCATTCAGATTGCTGTCCCCGGAGAGCTTGCCTCCCTGGATGGCGGCGCCTAAGGCCACGCACTCGTCGGGATTAAGGTTCTTGCTGGGCTCCTGTCCCACCAGCTGGCGCACTTTGTTCTGAACAGCCGGGATACGGGTGGAGCCGCCCACCAAAAGAACTTTACCCAGGTCCGCCGGACGGATACCGGCATCGGAAAGGGCTGCCTGCACAGGACCCGCGGTGCTCTCGGTAAGATCACGGGTCAGTTCCTCGAATTTCGCTCTGGTCACGCGGATCTCCATGTGGACAGGGCCGTTCTTTCCGACGGATATATAAGGAAGATTAATGTCCACCTCAGTGGTGGATGAGAGGGCTATCTTTGTCTTCTCAGCCTCCTCGATGACCCGCTTTAAAGCCACGGGATCTTTCTCAAGCTTTATATGCTCCTGCTGATAAAATTCCCTTAAAAGGTAATCGGTGAGGCACCTGTCGTAATCGTCGCCGCCCAGATGGTTATTCCCTGCGGTGGCCAGGACTTCTATCATGCCCTCGCTGATCTCTATGACAGAGACATCGAAAGTGCCGCCTCCCAGGTCGTAGACCAGTATCTTCTGGGGGCTGGCATTGTCCAGGCCGTAGGCTAAGGCCGCGGCGGTAGGCTCATTTATGATGCGGTCCACATTGAGGCCGGCGATGCGGCCGGCGTCCTTTGTGGCCTTCCTCTGGGCATCGTCAAAATAGGCCGGGACAGTGATGACGGCGTCCGTCACCGGCTGTCCCAGATAATCCTCGGCGTCCTTCTTAAGCTTCTGAAGGATCATTGCTGAGATCTCCTGGGGAGTGTACTTCTTCCTGTCAATGGAGACAGTAGAGTTCTTTCCCATCTCACGCTTGATGGAGGTGATGGTCCTGTCCGGGTTGGTGACAGCCTGCCTCTTGGCCGCATCGCCTACCAGACGCTCTCCGTTCTTCGTAAATGCAACGATGGACGGCGTGGTACGGCCGCCCTCGGCATTGGTAATGATGGTGGGCTCGCCGCCTTCCATAACAGCGACGCAGCTGTTAGTAGTTCCCAGGTCTATTCCGATGATTTTACCCATGATACTTTCCTTTCATTC
>JAJPYU010000031.1 GCA_021204765.1 Clostridiales bacterium | reverse complement strand
TTTGAGTGCGTTTTACCTGCCGGAGGCCATAAACGGATACCGGGTGATCTGGAGTGAGGGCGGAGACTACAGTTGGGCATATTTTCTCCTGCTGGGGGTTCTTGCAGCCTTTTGCCTGGAGTGGCGGGGGAAGCAGCAGGAGCGGGACTATCAGAAAAAGCGGAGAGCCCTGTTGGAGATCGAATATCCCAGGATGGTAGATCAGTTTGCTGTGCTCATGGAGAGCGGCATGACGATAAGAAAGGCCTGGGAACGGATCCTGGCCCGGGGGTACGGTGAGAGCGGATCCGTAAAGAATGTCAGGAAGGCATCCACAGAGAGTCCTTATTTAGAGGAAATGCGTATTACCTGGCGGGAGATACGGGAGGGGAGAGGAGAGAAAGAGGCTTATGAAAGATTCGGCAATCGTATTGGGCTGATTCCATACAAGAGATTCGCTTCTATACTTACTCAGAACCTGTCGAAAGGAACCAGGGACTTAAAGGAGCTTCTCGTAAGGGAATCCGCAGATGCTTTGGATGCCCGCAAGACGCGGGCCAGGAAAATGGGTGAGGAGGCAGGCGCGAAGATGCTCTTCCCCATGCTGGTGATGCTGGTGCTTATACTGCTTATCCTGCTGATGCCGGCACTGACATCCATGAAATCATGAAATGAAGATGAGGACAGCTTAGCACAGACCGAAGTGCTGAGCAATCCGCAGGTATAATCTGATCTACTTGTGCTGGATCTTAATTTTAATAAGAAAGGAGAAAAGTGATGAGGGAACTTAAGAGATTTTTAAATGAAGAGAAAGGTATCGGAACAGTGGAGATCATACTGATCCTGGTGGTCATTATCGGACTGATACTTATCTTCAAGACACAGCTTACCAATCTGGTGAACAATACCTTCTCCAACATCAGCAGTCAGGCTGAGTCACTGTGATGAGGAAGAAGGGGAGCATTACCCTGTCTCTGGCGTTGCTTATCACCGCATTTTTTTCGGCGGTCTTCGCCTTTCTGGAGGCCGGACGGGTGAGCGGTCTGGCTGCAAATGCCGAAATCAGCACAGCCCAGGCCACGGATACCGTGCTGGCCTCTTATCAAAGGGAGCTCTGGCAGAATTACAGGCTGATGTTCTGGGAGGCACCTGATGGGGACATACCCGGGTTTACGACTCTGGAAAGTCTGGAGAAGGAGGCTATAGAGGGGGACAGGGCAGACAGTATCATAGGAGACAATTATTATGTTCTGCCCATCCATCTGAAAGATATGTCCGTGACCTCCTACCAGCTGGTCTCTGATAAGCATGGCGAGGCTTTCAGGGAACAAGCTGAGGAGATGATGAAAAAGAACCTGGCTTCCACGGTGGCAGATGATCTCCTTGACTGGATAGCGGGTCAGGATACGGATGACGAGGGTGATGATCTGGAGGAGGTGGTATTGGACGTGTTGGATAATCTGGAGGATTCCGAAGCTGCAGCCCGTGCTGCAGCCGAGGCAGACTCTGCGGATGGGGGCAGCAGTGAGAGTAGTTCCGGGACAGCAGCTGAGATATCCCACATTAAGATAGAGGAGAACCCCTTAAAGTGGGTGAAAAATGTTGCTAAAAACGGGATACTCGCCATAGTCATGCCTGACAGCAGTTTCTCTTCAAAGGCTATAGACAGCAGCTATTCCACTTATACCCGCAGCCTTGAGACAGGTAATACCACAGTCAGCAGTGATGACACGGCTCTGCAGTCCGTCTGGTTTTACATCTATCTGGACGAGTATTTCAATGACGCCACTGAGGACTCTGATGATCATGCCCTTGACTATGAGCTGGAGTACATGATCGCCGGGAAGGATACGGATCAGGCGAACCTTAAGGCTGTGGTCAGGAAGATACTGCTCATGAGGGAGGCCGCTAATATGCTCTATTTGGAAACTCACGAGGATAAGAAAGCTGAGGTGACCACCGTGGCGGGAATTATTTCCGCAGCAGCTCTCTCTCCGGGGCTGGAGCCCCTGGTGGAACAGGGTATGCTGGCGGCCTGGGCCTACGCCGAATCAATCTCTGATGTACGGATACTCCTGGAGGGAGGTAAGGTTGCATTAGTGAAGACGGAGGAGCAGTGGCACACGGATCTGGCCTCCCTGCCATCCACTGTCATGGCCACTGAGGGAAAGGATCAGACAAAGGGCCTGTCTTATTCCAACTATCTTGAGATACTGCTGGCCTCTGTGAATACGGACAAACTGACCTGCCGCGCCATGGATATAGTGGAAAATAACCTGGACATAAAGATGGATCAGATGCTGGCCTATGCCGAGTGCGATTATACCTATCAGAGCGATGCCCTGTTCTGGAACTTTGTCACTCTGGGGTCTGATTCTCCGGGGGCGTACAGCTTTACTGAGCAGGCCGACATATCGTTTTTGAAATTATCAGAATAAAATACTGGAGCAGAAAGGAGGCGGACCTGATGCAGTGCCTTTGCACCCATAATAAAAACTGTCATATACATACCTCTGAAAACCCGAAATCTCTCTCAAATCGCATGCGGAACAATAAGAGATATATGTTAATGCATACACATTTTCCAAAAACATTTGCGAAGGCACTGCAGCAGGCCCGTCTGAGAGCAAGCTTTACGGTGGAGGCAGCTTTCGTACTGCCGCTCTTTCTATTCGCCGCCCTGGTCGTGTTGGGGATTTTCCCGGTGCTGAAGCTTCAGACTCAAGTCAATGCCGGACTCCAGTATGCAGCGCGGATGACTGCCTCTGCCTGTCATGATGAGGATGGGTCTGCCCTCACCACGGTGGTGAGCGTGGCCGAGGAACAGCTGCTGTTTCGCAAATACATGAATGATCACGGATATGAGAGCTCAGTTCTGACCAATGATCTGGCAAGTATCGTTCTGTACGATGAGAGCTCGGAGGAAGATTATGTAACTTTGGTGGCCAGCTATGATGCAAAGCTGCCCATTGCTTTCTGGAAGCTGTCATCTCTCCCGGTGTCCCAGTGCGTGAAGATGAAGAAATGGACAGGGGACGATCCGGGGGACGATGGCAGTGAGGATGCGGAATATGTGTATATTACGCCGACCGGAAGTGCTTACCATACTTCTGCGGACTGCTCATATCTTAAGCTTTCCACCAGGAGCGTCTCTTTCTCAGAGATAGATTCCCTGCGGAATAAGAGCGGGGGGATATATTATCCCTGCAGCTGCTACAATGGCAGCAGCCTGGTGTATGTCACTGACTATGGGACGGAGTATCACAGCGATTTAAACTGCAGCAGCTTAAAACGGACCATATACAAGGTGAATATAGATGATGTGGGAGATCGGCATGCCTGCTCGAAGTGTGGGTAGTGCCATATGAGGATGGTATTGTGAAAGATCTGTCTTTCACAGCTATTTGTGCCGTCGGCAAAAAGGCGGCGGAATGGAGATTTTTATGGATATACCTGAGAATTGTGTCCTGCTGGGGATACTTACTGTCCTGGCATGGCTGGATATAAAGAAGAGAGAATTTCCTCTGCCGTTTATAGGGTTTAGCGGCTTCGTTATGGTATGTGTGATCATGGCCGCGGGGGAATTTTCAATATCAAAAATGATCGGAGGGGCCTGTGTGGGAGGAGCACTGCTTCTCATGGCTCTGGCCACAAAGGAGAGCATAGGCATGGGGGACGGGCTGATGTTTTGTATCACCGGTATATGCCTGGGGCTGTGGAATAACCTGTTTCTGCTGTTTGCCGCAACGACCATCTGCGCAGTCTGTGGTGTCATATTACTGGCAGCGAAGAAATGTACCAGAAAAGAAAGCCTGCCCTTTGCTCCCTTTGTGCTGATCTCAGATGTGCTGCTTTTGGCACTGACAGTGTAGGGAGGTGAATGTGACTTGAAGATCAGGTTAAAGGGATCTTTTACCGTGGAGGCTGTTTTTCTCTATCCCATTATAGTGGCACTTGTGGCTTTTATGCTCTGCATATGCATTAACTGGTATCAGGGGATCAGTGAGGCCGCCGCTGATACTGAGGATCTGGTGGAACTGGATACGAGAGGAAATTTTCTTGCCGGAACCTCAATAGACAGTCTGGCGGATACCATTACTGACAGGTTGGAATAGGGGGGATGATCTGAGATGAATGTAGAATATATGAGAACGGCGAAAAAGAGCTACATGATAGTTAAGGGGGCAAATTTTCCTTATGAGAAATATGAGCTGAAAATGATCATGCACAATGACATTTCCTGTCTGTTGCAGTTTCAGCTGATAAAGACTGAGGGAGGGGCGGAATACTGGTATGAGGTAGGAGGCCTGCAGTCAATGCGGAATATTTTTATCATGAATCCGGTTGGAAATGCGCAGATAAAAATGATACTCTCCGGTATTATGGAGATGAAGTCAGCTATGGAAGAGTATCTGCTGGATGATGAGAGCATAAGTTTTCCGGCAGATATGATTTATTATGACCGCGTATCGGACAGGATAAAATTCTGCTATGTGCCGGGACTGGGCAATGCCGGGGAGGAAACTGCTGATGGGATTTCGTCTGCCGGGATGAGAACACTTTTTGAGGAAATTTTAAAATATCTGGACCATGGGGATCAGATTGCTGTCAGGATGGGATATGAGATGTATGACCGTTGCGTACGAGGCCCTTTTATGGTATCAGACTGTATAGAGTGTATGAATCTGGCAGATAATGATAAGCCTGGGAGGGTAATGACATATGGTACACCGGGCAGACCGGCTGTGTCAGATTCAATAATGTCATCAGCGCCGCCTCATCCAATGGGAATCAGGGACAGGGACCTGTCCTGGATGGAGGAAAGAAAACCGGCTTCAGATGTATTTAAAGACGAAGATGATGATATGGAGTTTCTCTGGGACAGCCCTGAGGAACAGCCGGGACACAAGAAAAAGAAACACAGGGGTCAGGAGAAGAAAGCAAAGAAGGATAATATAAAAAAGGAAAACATAAAAAAAGGGGTTATAGAGAAGGAAGCCGGACTGAAGGACAGAAGAAAGTCCCTGCGCAGGGAGCGACTGTCTGTGGAGGAGCCGGTCCTGCCCATGTACAGCAAGGACATATTAGAAGACGATGAGGGTGAAGTGGGTGCCACACAGTTCCTGTCGCCGGATGAGGCTGTTAAATCCTGGGAGCTGGCATACCGGGGAGAAGGTATAGAGGAGGATGTGCATCTGAATAATTTCCCCTTTGTAGTAGGCAGCGATCCGTCACGCTCAAATGGGGTGTTAAAGGCCAGGACAGTCAGTCGCGTTCATGCCAGATTGTATACGGAAGATGACAGACTCTTTGTGGAAGACTTTAATTCTACCAACGGCACTTATGTGAATAATAATCTGATTCCTATGAATACACCCACAGAATTAAAGGATGGGGACAGGATAGTATTTGCCACGGAAGAATACATGGTGTGGTGCAGACGGTGTTGATTTTTATGATATTCTTCCTTATACTTAAAGAAGTTAAAAAACCAGTGCAAAAAGACACTGCAGGTAAGGAGGACGATACCATGAAGGTTGAGAACTGTATTTTCTGTAAGCTGGCAAACGGGGATATTCCCACCAATGTCATTTATGAGGATGAGATGTTTACGGTAATTCTGGATGCGAGTCCGGCCACGAGAGGTCATGCCCTGATACTGCCAAAGGATCATGCTGCGAATATTTACGAGCTGCCGGATGAGACTGCATCAAAAGTCTTTCTGCTGGCAAAGAGGCTGGCTGCGCACATGACCGATGTGCTTGACTGTGATGGTTTCAACGTAGTACAGAATAACGGAGAGGTGGCAGGGCAGACTGTGTTTCATTTTCATATGCACCTGATTCCCAGATATATCGGCGACGGAAATGAAGACCGGCTGGGGTGGAATCATATGGATATCACTGATGGAGAAATAAGTGAGCTCAGTGAGAAACTGGCCACAGATACGCTTTGACGGGTACTGTGGCCAGGGATAATATGATTGCTTTTGAAAGCGGGAACCTGAAGCTTATTTATTTTTGCGCAGCGTTTCAATGAGATCGAGAATAATTTCAATGGCGTCAGTCTTCCGGCTTTCTTTCATAGCGGTAATATAGGAGTCTTTATGTTCCCATACATGGGTTATTGCCTCTGAAAGTGATTCGTCACTTAACTCTTCTTCCTCGATGACATAGGAAAAACCCTGTTTCTTAAAGGAGTTTGCATTGAGGATCTGGTCACCGCGGCTGGCCGCCTTGGATAAGGGAATAAGGATATTTGGCTTGCAGAGTGCCAAAAGCTCACAGATGGCATTGGCACCGGCGCGGGATATCATCAGATCGGAAAGGGCGAAGAGATCAGGGAGCTCATCACGGATATATTCATACTGGACATAGCCGGGAGCATTGTTGAGAGTGGGATCCAGATTCCCTTTGCCGCAGAGGTGTATGACCTGCCAGGATTTGAGCAGGGTTGGCAGCAGTTTTCTGACTGCCTCGTTTACCGTCACTGAACCCAGGGAGCCACCGATCACCAGTATCACCGGCTTGTCGGAGGTAAAGCCTGTGTAAATGCGGGCTTTCTCAGGGTCTCCGGTAAGAAGCTCACGGCGTATGGGTGAGCCTGAGACCACGGCTTTACCCTCGGGCAGGTGCTCCAGGGTCTCGGGGAAGTTGCAGCATACCTTGCTGGCTGAGGGGATGGCCAGTTTATTGGCCAGGCCCGGGGTAATGTCTGATTCGTGGATGATCACCGGGATACGGCTGTGCTTTGCGGCCAGCACTACAGGGACGGAGACGAAGCCGCCCTTGGAGAAGACTATGTCCGGCTTCAGCTTGCGCATGAGCTTCCTGGACTGTCTATAGCCTTTTATCACCTTAAAAGGATCGGAGATATTCTTCGGGTCGAAATATCGTCGCAGTTTCCCGGATGAAATGGGATAGTAGGGTATACCTTCCTTTTCAATGAGTTCTTTCTCTATGCCCTGATAGGAACCAATGTAAAAGATCTCATAGCCCAGCTTTTTTAATCCGGGCAAAAGAGCTATATTCGGAGTGACGTGGCCGGCGGTACCGCCGCCGGTGAGTATGATTTTCTTCATCTTAGTATATCCTCTATATCATATTTCTGTGTACAGAGACTTGCCCGGTGAGGGGCAGATGATTCTGACAATCCTATTATGAGTAAAAAGCGCAAGAAAAGCAAGCCCGTTCTTGAAATAACTGTCCGCATTTGTTACAATGTTGAGTGCAAAGGTTACCCTGTGAAAAGTAATCCAACTAACAATATAAAGGAGCAAGTCAGATTATGAGCAAAGTTATATTTGATTACAGCAAAACAGTCCCGTTTATCAGTGAGGACGAGGTAAAGAACATGGGCAAGCTTGCCGAGGATGCCAGGCAGACACTGGTCTCTAAGTCCGGGGCGGGCAATGATTTTATTGGCTGGATTGATCTGCCGGTGGACTATGATAAGGAAGAGTTTGCCAGGATCAAGGCGGCGGCAAAGAAAATACAGGAGCAGTCAGAGGTGCTGGTAGTCATCGGCATAGGAGGTTCATATCTGGGAGCCAGGGCAGCCATCGAGTATCTGCGCCACGGATTTTACAATAATATCCCGGCATCGCAGCGCGGCACCCCTGAGATTTATTATGCAGGAAACAGCATCAGTGGGTCCTATCTCAACGGACTGATGGATGTCATAGGCGACAGGGATTTCTCAGTGAATGTCATCTCGAAGTCGGGTACCACCACTGAGCCGGCTATCGCTTTTCGTATTTTCAAAGAGAAGCTGGAGGCAAAGTATGGTAAGGCTGGCGCAGCAGACCGCATCTATGCCACCACGGATAAGGCCAGGGGAGCCCTTAAAGTTCTCGCCACAGAGGAGGGATATGAGACCTTTGTGGTGCCTGATGACGTAGGCGGACGCTTTTCGGTCCTTACCGCTGTGGGACTGCTTCCCATCGCAGTCAGCGGAGCGGATATAGATAAGCTGATGGAAGGTGCGGCAGCCGGAAGGAAGCTGGCCCTGGAGAGTCCCTTTGAGGAGAACGATTCCATGCAGTATGCGGCTGTCAGGAATATTCTTTTGAGAAAAGGCAAAAATGTGGAGGTGCTGGCGAATTACGAGCCCAGTCTCCATTATTTAAATGAGTGGTGGAAGCAGCTCTACGGAGAGAGCGAGGGCAAGGATCAGAAAGGCATATTCCCCGCAGCAGTGGATCTGACCACAGATCTGCACTCCATGGGGCAGTTCATCCAGGACGGAGCCAGGATCATGTATGAGACCGTGCTTAAGGTGGAGGATACCGGAGCAGTGCCCGTAATCAGAGAGGAGGCATCAGATCTGGACGGCCTAAACTACCTGGCCGGGAAAGATATGAATTTTGTAAATGACTGCGCCACCAATGGCACCATCATGGCTCACACTGACGGAAATGTGCCGAATCTGTTGGTGAGAATCCCGGGCAAGGATGAGTATTCACTGGGGCAGCTCTTCTACTTCTTTGAGTTCGCTGTGGGTGTAAGCGGATATATCCTGGGAGTCAATCCCTTCAATCAGCCCGGAGTGGAGAGTTATAAGAAGAACATGTTTGCCCTCCTGGGCAAGCCGGGCTATGAGGATATGAGGGAGGAGCTTATCAAACGGTTATAGAGAGCCCGAATCAGTATGCCGGAAATATCGTAAACCTGTCGCAAACAGGGAAAGTGAGGATATGCTATGGAAGCTGTCATACAGCCGCAGGTATTCTGGCTGATCATATTTGTGATAATGGTGGTCATTGAGCTGGCCACGATGGGACTGGTATCCATCTGGTTTGCAGCAGGAGCCCTGGTTGCTTTGCTGCTGGGATTTACCAGGGTAGGATTTCCCATCCAGACGATAGTATGCCTGATCGTGGCAGCTGTGTTTATCATACTGGTCAGGCCTGTGGCCAGAAAGCATTTCAACCACAGCCGTGTCCGTACTAACGCACAGAGCCTCATAGGCGAGAGCGGGGTAGTCATGGAAGAGATTGACAATCTACGCTCTGTCGGCAGAGTGAATGTTAAGGGCCAGGAATGGGCCGCCATGAATGCTGCGGGGGATGAGAAGCTTCCGGAGGGCACATCGGTGATCGTGAGAGAGATCAGAGGGGTGAAGCTGATTGTAGATAAAAAAGACTAAAGGGGAGGTTTACGTATTATGGCAGCAATCATAATTATTATCATTGTAATTATCATTGTCGTCATCATCCTGGCGTCCTGCATCAAGATCGTTCCCCAGGCAAATGCTTTTGTGCTGGAACGTCTCGGCGCATATCAGGCGACCTGGGATGTGGGTCTGCATTTTAAGACGCCATTCATTGACAGGATAGCGAAAAAAGTGCTCTTAAAGGAGCAGGTGGTGGATTTCGCACCTCAGCCGGTGATTACCAAGGATAACGTCACCATGCAGATTGACACGGTGGTGTTTTTCCAGATTACTGACCCGAAGCTCTTCGCCTACGGCGTGGAGAATCCCATAATGGCCATTGAGAATCTTACAGCTACCACTCTTCGAAATATCATCGGAGACCTGGAGCTGGATGAGACCCTGACATCCAGGGAGACCATCAATTCCAAAATGCGTTCATCACTGGATATCGCCACAGACCCTTGGGGTATCAAGGTGAACCGGGTGGAGCTGAAGAATATTATCCCGCCCCAGGCCATCAGGGATGCCATGGAGAAACAGATGAAGGCTGAGCGGGAGAGGCGTGAAGCTATCCTTCGGGCAGAGGGTGAGAAGAAGTCCACCATCCTGGTGGCAGAGGGCAAGAAAGAGTCAGTAATCCTGGAGGCTGAGGCTTCCAAGCAGGCGGTGATCCTTGAGGCAGAGGCCAAGAAGGAAGCCACTATCAAGGAGGCTCAGGGACAGGCTGAGGCTATCGTCACTGTGCAGCAGGCAAATGCCGACGGCCTGAGATTCTTAAAAGAAGCCGGCCCCAATGAGGCCGTGATCACCTTAAAGAGCCTTGACGCTTTCGCCAAGGCGGCAGACGGCAAGGCCACGAAGATTATCATTCCCTCGGAGATCCAGGGGATAGCGGGATTGGCGAAATCCGTTGTGGAGGTAGCCACAGACGTAAAAGAGACAAAGTAGGGACTGGCGGAATATGGGTTTTTAGTCGGGCGTTGCATTTCATACGTCAGCCAGCTGACGCCTGAAATGCAACTGCAACACCCGCATTTAAAGTCGCTTTCAGCGAGGCGGGTACTGTTTTAGCTCAATTTACGTGTTTTTCCCGTACCAGCAGCAAAGTGCCCGGTGCGGGAGTGAGAAGTAATAGTCGGGCTGTCGTCTGGGCAGCCCGCATTGCTGTATGAGGAGGAAGACAGGCATGAGTTTAAAAGGCAGGAATTTCCTGAAGCTGCTGGACTTTACCCCGGAGGAGATACTGGGGCTTATAGATCTGGCAGATGAACTGAAAGCTAAGAAGAAACAGGGCATAGCCCATGACAGTTTAAAAGGGAAGAATGTGGCGCTGATATTTGAGAAGACCAGCACCAGGACCCGCTGCTCTTTCGAGGTAGCGGCTTACGATCTGGGAATGCATGCCACGTTTCTCGACCCTTCCGCCTCCCAGATAGGGAAAAAGGAGAGTATAGCCGACACAGCCAGGGTGCTGGGCCGTATCTATGACGGCATAGAGTATCGGGGATTTGGCCAGGATATAGTGGAAGAGCTGGCGAAGTACGCCGGAGTGCCGGTATGGAATGGGCTCACCAACGAGTTCCATCCCACCCAGATGCTGGCAGATATGATGACTATAAGGGAGCATTTCGGGCATCTTAAGGGAATTAAGCTGGTCTTCATGGGCGACGCCCGATACAACATGGGCAACAGCCTTATGGTGACCTGCTCCAAGCTGGGGATGAACTTCGTGGCCTGCACCAACAGGAAATATTTCCCCGATCCCGGGCTGGTCGCAACCTGTAGGGAGATAGCAGAACAGACCGGGGCCACCATAGAGCTTACTGAGGATGTGACAGGCGGCACCAGGGGAGCAGATGTCATTTACACTGACGTATGGGTGTCCATGGGAGAGCCGGACGAGGTCTGGGAGGAGAGGATAAAGGATCTTACTCCTTACAGAGTGACTTCCGAGGTCATGGTAAATGCCGGAGAGCAGTGCCGCTTCATGCACTGCCTTCCCGCTTTCCACGACCTGCACACCACTATCGGTGCAGAAATCCACGAGAAGTACGGCCTCACTGAGATGGAAGTGACGGACGAAGTTTTTGAGAGCCCCGCTTCCATAGTCTTCGACGAGGCGGAGAACCGCATGCATACCATTAAAGCAGTAATGCTGGCCACATTGGGAGAGTGACGTGAGAGATAAGATACTTGCCCTTTTAAGGGAAAACGGCGGCTTCGTCTCCGGCCAGGAGATAAGTGAGAGCTTCGGGGTCTCCCGCACCAGCATTTGGAAATCCATAAAGGCTCTGGGGGAGCAGGGCTATAAAATAGAGGCTGTGAGAAATAAGGGTTACCGCCTGATCTCGGAGCCGGATATCATAAGCGAGAACCGTATAAGGGAATATCTCAGCACGAAATGGGCCGGGCAGCAGCTGCTTATCATGGATTCGATGGATTCCACAAATAATGAGGCGAAGCGCCGGGCCGAGGCAGGTGCCGATGCAGGGCTCCTGGTCATAGCTGAGGAGCAGACCGGCGGCAGGGGCCGCCGGGGACGCAGCTGGGATTCCAAAAAAGGCGAGGGAATATTCATGTCCCTGCTTTTGCGGCCTGATATAGATCCCATGGATGCCTCCATGCTGACCCTGGTCATGGGACTGGCGGTGAGAGATGCCCTCTTTTATGTCAGTGGGATCGACTGTCTGATCAAGTGGCCCAACGATGTAGTGATCAGCGGGAAAAAGGTCTGCGGCATCCTGACAGAGATGAGCGGGGAATTGACCTGCATCAATCATATCGTCATCGGAGTGGGCATAAATGTGCACAACACAGCTTTCCCGGAGGAGGTAAGCCATATGGCCACATCCATATTTATGGAGGTAGGAAGGAAGGCCTGCAGGGCACAGCTGATTGCAGAGTGCATGGGACAGTTCGAGAAATATTACGACATGTTTATGAGGACACATGATCTCTCCGTCCTGGCGGACAGCTATAATGCAGTGCTGGTAAACTGTGGCAGATGTATACGTGTTATGGATGGAAATAAGGAGTATATCGGGGTTGCCCGGGGAATCAATAATAGGGGAGAGTTGATAGCCGAGACTGGGGATGGTATAAAGAATATCATTTCCGGAGAAGTCTCAGTGAGAGGCGTATATGGATATGTATGATGAGGAGAGTGTCCTCTGCGCGGCCAGCGCATATACAAAGCAGTTTTATTTTAATCCGGAGTACGAGAGGCTCCCGGAGGGAGTAAAGGAGGAACTGCAGATCAGCTGCGTCCTCTTCACCGAGGATGTGGGAGGCACACTGATACTAAGGTTTGATGAGGATGGGACGCTGCTTTTTGAGACGGCGGCAGATGAGGGAGACCTGCTTTACGACGATATCGGGGCGGGGCTTAAGATAAGCCTGCTGCGCCGGGAAAAGGAAGAACTCTTTGAGTCATTGGAGATATTTTATAAGATATTTTATATGGACGAGACGGAGGATATATGATGCTGCTGACAGTCGATATAGGAAATACAAATATTACTCTGGGAGTGTTTAAGGGAAAGAAGCTTATGGCCACATTTCGCATGAATACCATCCAGGCCAGGACCTCGGATGAGTACGGTGCCGAGATGCGGGATATGCTCTCCGGGAACGGTATAGCGGCGGAGGATATCAGCGATGCCATCGTGGCCTCCGTGGTGCCCAACGTCATGCATGCCATGACCAGCGCTATAATCAAATATTTCCACACGAAGCCCATTATCATAGAGGCCGGTATCAGAACCGGCATACGCGTGGCGGGGAGAAATCCCAGACAGGTGGGGGCGGACAGGATAGTGGATGCGGCGGCAGTATACGAGCTATACGGCGGGCCGACCATAGTCATAGATTACGGTACGGCCACCACCTTTGACCTGGTGGATGAGGATGGAACCTTTACGGCCTGTGTCATTGCGCCGGGCATACGCACTTCCGCTCAGTCCCTCTGGAGCATGGCGGCGAAGCTGCCGGAATTCGAGATCAAAAAGCCAAGGACAATTCTGGCCCAGGATACCATTGCATGTATGCAGGCGGGAATTGTGTACGGACAAGTGGGTCAGACGGAATACATAGTGAAGCGCATGAAGGAAGAATTCGGCCGGGATGACGTAAAGGTGGTGGCCACCGGCGGCCTGGGACGCATCATATATAAGGAAACAGATACCATAGATGTCTACGACCCCCAGCTGACCCTCCATGGGATGAGGCTGATATTCGAGAAACAGAAGAAGTAGTTGCCGGCCGTCGGAATCATGCGGACAGGTCCGGAAGCAATGCAGATGAATTATATGGAAAATCTCAAGATCGGAAATGTGACCCTGGAAAATAATTTAATACTGGCACCGATGGCAGGGGTATGCGACCTGCCATTTCGTTTGCTCTGCAAGGAGCAGGGAGCGGGATTGCTGTGTATGGAAATGGTCAGCGCCAAGGCCATCTACTATGGAAATAAGAAAACAAATGAGCTCATGGAGATAAACCCCGGGGAGAGGCCGGTATCATTGCAGCTCTTCGGCTCCGACCCGGATATTATTGCGGAAGCAGCCAGGCGTATTGAGGAGAGACCCTTTGATATCCTGGATTTCAACATGGGCTGCCCGGTGCCGAAAGTGGTAAATAACGGCGAGGGCTCCGCCCTGATGAAGGATCCAAAACTCACCGAAGAGATCCTGACAAAGCTGGTAAAAGCTGTAAAAAAGCCGGTGACGGTAAAGATCCGAAAAGGCTTTGATGACGAACATGAAAATGCAGTCGAGATAGCGAAGAT